>DATKAS010000305.1:0-5653 GCA_035497855.1 Acidimicrobiales bacterium | reverse complement strand
ATACCCTCAGCGAGCACCGGCGGGGACATGTGAGGCTGCCGGCGTGCCGTCCGTCGAGTGGGGTCACGAGATCGCCGAGGTGTACGACGCGACATACGCGCACCTCGCCACGTCCGAGGTCGTCGGTCCGATGGTGGATCTCCTCGCTGAGCTCGCCGGTGAGGGTCGCGCGCTCGAGCTCGCGGTCGGCACCGGACGTGTCGCGCTCGCGCTCAGCGCGCTCGGTGTCGACGTGAGTGGCATCGAGCTCTCCTCGCACATGCTCGAACAGATGCGGGCCAAGCCAGGCGCCGACTCCGTGCACGCCGTCCTCGGCGACATGATCACGACGCGCGTCCCGGGTGAGTTCACGCTCGTCTACCTCGTGGCGAACACGATCATGAACGTCACGACGCAGGACGAGCAGATCGCGGTGTTCGAGAACGCGGCTCGGCACCTCGTCGCCGGCGGACGCTTCGTGATCGAGCTCATCGTCCCCGCGTTGCGCGACGTGCCTCGGGGAGAGATCGGGCGCGTGTTCACGATGGAACCCGATCACGTGGGCATCGAGACGTTCGACGACACCGTCGAACAGATCGCGTCGTCACACCACTGGATGCAGGTCGACGGTCGGCTCGTCCAGCACTCGGCTCCGTACCGCTACGTGTGGCCGTCCGAGCTCGACCTCATGGCCCGCCTCGCGGGTCTCCGCCTGCGCAACCGCTGGGGCGGCTGGCACCGCGAGCCGTTCACGCCCGACAGCGCGAAGCACGTCTCAGTCTTCGAGAAGCACTGACAGACGCGCGAGGGCGACGTCGACGATCTCGACCTGGCCCTGGATGTGCCAGTTCGCCGCGTGGTTGATGAGCTCGACGATCGACACGAGCCGGAGGCGATCGTCGAACATCGGTGGCATCGCGCCGTCGGCGAGGTAGCCGGCGAGGAAAGGATCTCGCGCTGCAGGGTTGGGCTCGAAGATGAACCACTCGGCCTTGAAGAAGTCGACGACCGGATCCCAGGCCTCGACGATGTCGAAGTCGAGGAGCGCGACGAGGGCACCGTCGTCGTCGACGAGCACGTTGTCGAGGTACAGATCGCGGTGGCACAGCACGGGCCGTACGACATCGTCCACGTCGAGCGCGAGACGAGTCGCCTCCGCACGCGCGGCGGCGATCAGCGCAGCGTCGACGCCCGCGACCTCACACCGCTCGACGATCGCGTCCCACCGATGCGCGAGGAAGTCGCTCCAGCGATCGAACCCCTGCCTGCCCACACGCGCGGTGAACTGCGGCAGGGCGATCGAGTGGAGCCGGCGCAACGCCGCACCGAGCTGCACGAAGAACGCTGTGCTCGACGACTCAGGCCGGGGCGTCACCCCCTCGATGAACCGGTAGATGCGCAAGATCCGCCCCTCGAGCTCGGGCACCGAATCGAGGAACGCGAGCGGCTCTGGCGCGGGCACGCCCCGAGCGCGCGCGAGCTCGAGCCCCACCGCCGCCGCTCGCCACTTGTCGAGGTCGGACCACGGCAGGCCGACCTTCGCGACCACGGGACCGACGGCGGTTCCGACGACGAAGCTCTCGCTGCTGAACCCCTGCAAGATGCGCTCGACGCCGGTGACGGGCACCGCGTCGATCAGCGCGCCGGCGACCGCGGCGCCGACCGCCCCTTCGTCGATCAACTCAACTGATCTTCGAGCGCAACGACGCGATCCACGCCTCGGCTTCGCGCCATGCGGAGTCGGCCTGCGCACGCACCGCTTCGCCGTGGTCGCCGCCCGCAGGATAGGAACCGAGGAACTTCACACCGCCCTGCTTGCTGTGCAGACCGCGTAGCGCGTCGGCAACGACTTCGTCGGCGATGTGGCCTTCCATGTCGATGATGAAGCAGTAGTCGCCGAGGCCACCCGACTTCGTGGGTCGGCTCTCGAGCTTGCTCAGGTTGATGCGGCGCGCCGCGAACTCCTGCAGGATCGAGATGAGGCTGCCCGGCGCGTTGGCGCGCTGGTACACGACCACCGACGTCTTGTCGTGCCCGGTGGGGTGCGCGACGCCATCACGCGCCACCACCACGAAGCGCGTCTGGTTGCCGTCGTGGTCCGCGATGTCGGCGGCGATCACCTCGAGCCCGTAGAGCTTGCCGGCGAGCGGCGGACCGATTGCCGCTGTGCCCTCGGGATGCTGCTCCCCGACCATCTGCGCGGCCTCGGCGGTCGAGTTCGCGGCGACGAGCTCGACGCTCGGTAGCTCGGCCGAGAGGAACTCATGGCACTGGGCGGTCGCGACAGGGATCGAGACCACGCGCTTCACGTCGTTCAGCACTGTGCCCGCTGGCGCGAGCAAGCACAGCTGCACGTCGAGCACGACCTCGCGCTGGATGAGGAGGTCGTGGTTGAACACGAGCCGGTCGATCGTGGCGTGGACGGATCCCTCGATGGAGTTCTCGATCGGCACGAACCCCAGGTCCACGTCGCCGGCCTCGGTCGCGACGAGCACCTCGCCGATCGACGCGATGGGCACGAGCTCGCCCTGCGCGAGATCGGGCTGAGTGAGCAACGCCTGCTCTGTGAAGGTGCCGAGTGGGCCGAGGAAGCCGATGCGCAGCGAGGTGGGGAGCGGAGAAGGAGCCGCTGAAGTGCCGGATGCAGCCACGACGGGCCAGGATAGTGACGTGGACGAAGCGCTCCTTCGAGATCTTCTCGATGACGTGCGTGCGGGCATCGTCGATCCGGACGAAGCCGTCGCGATCCTTCGACGGCTGCCATTCGCCGATCTGGGGTTCGCCCGCGTCGACCACCATCGCTCGATCCGGTCGGGTCTCCCCGAGGCGATCTACGGGCCGGGCAAGACGCCCGAGCAGTGCGTCGCCATCGTCGGCGAGCTGCTGTCGGCGGGCACGCGGCCAGTCCTCCTCACGCGAGTCGACGACGCACAGGCGGACGCAGCGCTCGACGCGCACCCGAGCGGCCGGCGCTCGGCGGGCACAATCGTGTGGAACCCCATCGAGGCCGAGCGCGTCGAGCGGGTGCTCGTCATCACGGCCGGCACATCCGACCTGCCGGTCGCCGACGAGTGCGCGGCGGTCCTGGACGCCTACGGCGTCGACGCGATCCGCATCACCGACGCCGGGGTCGCTGGAGTGCACCGCCTTCTCGTGCACGCCGAGGAGCTCGGGCGCGCCGACGTCGTGGTCGTGATCGCGGGCATGGAAGGCGCCCTCGCGAGCCTCGTCGGTGGCCTCACCCCCGCCCCTGTGATCGCTGTCCCGACGAGCGTGGGCTACGGCGCCGGTTTCCAAGGGATCACCGCGCTCCTCGCGATGCTCGCCTCGTGCGCTGCTGGCGTCACGGTCGTCGGCATCGACAACGGGTTCGGCGCCGCCTGCGCGGCGCTCCGCCTTTGCACCGTGCACGATCGATCGCGATCGACGCCGACATGACCGTCGCGTGGTTCCACTGCTTCTCCGGCATCGCCGGCGACATGGCGCTCGGCAGCCTCGTCGATGCGGGCGCGGACATCGACGATGTGCGTGAGATGTGCAGTCGCATCCCCGTCGGCGGCTGGAAGCTCGACGCGTCACCGGTGCTGCGCGGCGGCATCGGCGCGACGTACGTGACCGTGAAGACCGAGGAGAGCGGCGTCGTCCGCACCGCAGGTCACATCGCAGGGCTGATCGAGGAAGCTCGGCTCCCCGAACGTGTGCGCCGCCGCGCGCTCGCGACGTTCGACGCACTCGCGCGAGCCGAGGGACACCTTCACCGCCGACCACCGGAGCAGGTGCACTTCCACGAGGTCGGCGGGCTCGACGCGATCGTCGATGTCGTCGGCACGTGCGCGGCTCTCGAGCTGCTCGACGTCGAGGAGGTGCAGTCGAGCGCGGTCGCGAACGGCATCGGGATGGTCCGGGCCGCGCACGGCCTCCTGCCGAACCCTGCGCCCGCCGTCGTCGAGCTCCTCCGCGGCGCGCCGACCTTCGGGGTCGACGTCGCGGTCGAGCTGACCACTCCCACAGGCGCCGCGCTGCTCGCCGCGAACGTCACGCGCTGGGGTGCGATGCCGCCGATGACGATCGAGGCGACGGGGTTCGGTGCGGGCACCCGCGAGCTCGAGGCCCGTCCGAACCTCACGCAGGTCGTGCTCGGCACCGTGCACGAGTCGCTCTCGACCGGGCAACCCGTCACGCTCCTCGAGGTCAACGTCGATGACGCGACGGGCGAGACGCTCGCACACGCTGTCGCGATGCTCCTCGAAGTCGGGGCCCACGATGCGTGGATCACGCCGATCCTGATGAAGAAGGGACGTCCCGCGTACACAGTGAGCGCGCTGTGCGACCCGAGCGTCGCCACACAGGTTGCCGCGACGCTCACGGCGGAGACCGGGTCGCTCGGCGTGCGCGGTCAGACGTTCGAGCGGTGGCCCTCGGCGCGAGGCATCGGCGAGGTCGACGTCGACGGCGCCATCATCCGGGTGAAGGTCGGACCGGGCCGCGTGAAGGTCGAGAACGACGATGCCGCGCGGGCTGCGCGCAAGCTGCGCTTGCCTCTGCGCGAAGTCGTGTCACGCGCGGAGGAAGCGTGGCGGCACGACTCGCACGCGCGTCTCAGCGCGGTGCCGCCTCCCGAAGACGACGCTGGATGACGTACGACGCGGTCGTCGTCGGGGCAGGCCCGAATGGCCTCGCCGCAGCGGTGACGATCGCTCGCGCCGGCCGGTCGGTGCTGGTCGTCGAGGCAGCCGACCGCGCCGGCGGCGGTGCGACCTCGGCAGAGCTCACCATGCCGGGCGTCGTCCACGACGTGTGCTCGGCGGTGCATCCGCTCGCCGCGACGTCGCCGTTCTTCCGCACGTTGCCGCTCGAGGATCACGGCCTCGCATGGGTGCGCCCCGACATCGACCTCGCGCACCCACTCGACGACGGCAGCGCGGTGGCGCTGTCACGCTCGCTCGACCACACTGTGCGCTCCCTCGGCGTCGACGGCGACGCGTGGCGCGATCTGGTCGACCCGATCATCACCCGGTGGCGCGATCTCGCCGACGGCTTGCTCGCCCCACCGGTACCGCCACGTCATCCGCTGGCGATGGCACGGTTCGCCCTCGTCGGCGCGCTTCCCGCGACGGTGCTCGCGCGACGGTTCCACGGACGCGGCGACGCGCTGCTCGCGGGTCTCGCGGCGCACTCGTGCATCCCGCTCAGCAGCCCCTTCACCGCAGGGCTCGGCCTCGTGCTGGGCGTCGCAGGACATGTCGACGGCTGGCCGCTCGCCCGCCGTGGCTCGCAGGCCATCGCCGACGCGCTCGTCTCGTACCTCACCTCTCTCGGCGGCGAGCTCAAGCTCGGCGAGAAGGTCACGTCGGTCGCGCAGCTCCCTGACGCGCGGGTGCTGCTGTTCGACCTCGGGCCGCGCGCCACAGTCGAGCTGCTCGGCACGCGAGCAACACCGCGCGTCGCGCGCAGCGCGCGGCGGTTCCGCTACGGGCCCGGCGTCTGCAAGATCGACTACGCCCTGAGCGCACCCATCCCGTGGACAGCGGATGACGCGCGCCGCGCGGGCACGCTGCACCTCGGAGGCTCGTTGCACGCGATCGCCGCGGGCGAGCAGATCGTCACCGACGGCCGGGCAGCACCGAAGCCGTTCGTGCTGGTCTCGCAGCCGAGCGTGTTCGACCCGACGCGC
>DATKAS010000304.1:0-2313 GCA_035497855.1 Acidimicrobiales bacterium | reverse complement strand
AACATCCGCTACACGCCCGGCTCGAACGGGTCGCTCGACGGCTCCGCAGGCACCGGCCCCGTGAAGCTGATGGTCGCAGGCGGCGGCGCAGTCGGCCCGCCATTCCAGCTCGTGACCGCCGACAGCTCGAACGCGTGGATCACGACGATCTCGCTGTCCGGTGGCACCGTCAGTCAGGCGATCACGCTTCCGTCGCCGCCCATCACATTGTCACCGATCGTCATCGGGGAGAACGTCGCGGACGCGTTCGGCATGGTGAGCACCGCGTCTGACGTGTGCCTCGACCTGTCCGGCCTCGCGACGTGGTCGTCGGCGCCCACGTCGGCGAGCGGCTCCTCTGTGCCGAGCGATGCGATCAACGGCATCACGATCGACACGGGCCCTGCGGGTCCGTCGACGCGGTTGAAGGTGTCGATCCAGAACAACCCGACGTCAGTGCAGAGCACGCTCACGCTGACGGGCATGAAGGTGCAGCCGGGCAACGCGCCGGGCGCGGTGCGGGTGTTCCTCACCGACTGCGACTCGCCGCCTTTCGGCACGCGTGCGTCTGGAGGCAACCCGCAGAGCGGCACGACGTTCGACACGATCGGCTACTTCTCGAACCCGACGACGAACGTGCCGGTGAGCCCTCCGATCGTCGTGGGGCCCGCCAGCAAGGTCATCACGCGGATCGCGGGCGCTGATCGCATCGACACCGCCAACGCGATCTCGCAGTCGAGCTTCCCGGCGACGGGCAGCGCGTCTGCCGTCGTGCTCGCCCGCGCTGACGGCTTCGCGGACGCTCTCGCGGGTACCCCGCTCGCCGCCGCGAAGACTGCTCCGCTCCTGCTCACCGGCACCGCGGCCCTCGATCCCCGCACGCTCGCCGAGATCCAGCGCGTGCTCCCACCCGGGGGCACCGTGTTCCTCCTCGGGGGCACCGCGGCGCTGTCGAGCGCGGTCGAGTCAGCGGTGCAGGCGGCGGGGTACAAGACGACGCGCATCGCGGGCGTCGATCGATGGGACACGGCAGTCCGAATCGCGTCCGACGGGCTCGGCAACCCGACCACGGTCTTCGTGGCGGACGGCAGCAACTTCCCCGACGCGCTGAGCGCGGGCGCGGCCGCTGCGACCGCGCACGGCGCAGTGCTGCTGTCGAACGGCTCGCAACCCGTCGCGTCGACGTCGAGCTACTTGGCGAGTCGTGGCGCGGTGATGTTGTTCGCTGCCGGCGGCCCCGCCGCAGCCGCGTATCCGACCGGGCAGGCGATCGTCGGCATCGACAGGTATGAGACGAGCCAGCTGATCGCGTCGCGGTTCTTCCCGTCGCCGGGAACGATCGGCCTCGCGTCGGGCACGACCTTCGCCGACGCGCTCACCGGCGGCGCGCACATCGCGCGGTTCTCCGGGCCGATGCTGCTGACCGATCCCAGCGTTCTCCCAGCGACCATCCAGGCCTACCTCAACAGCAAGGCGAGCAACATCGGCGGAGGGTTCCTGTATGGCGGCACGGCAGCGGTGAGCGACTCGGTGCGGATCACCGCGCAGGTCGCGATCGGCGGCCCGAGCAGCTGACGGGCTGACTCGGTCTGGCTCGAGGCCACCACTAGCCTCGGGCCAATGCTGAAGCGCGCACGTCTGTTCCCGCTCGCCCTTCTGGCGGGTGCCGCCGTCCTGTTCGCCGCCTGCAGCGACGACAGCGGGTCGAGCGCGGCAGCCACGTCCGCCGCCGGCGCAGCCACGACGCCCGCCCCGAGCGGTCCCACGAGCACGCTCGATCCCATCGTCGGGAACGTCGACCTCGGCATCCTCACTGGCTGCCCGTTCTTCACCGCCGCCGACGCGAAGAAGTTCCTGGGCACCGACGTCGGGCCTGTGAACATGAAGGGCAGCGAGAAGGAGGGCGACACCATCCTCGCGGTCTGTGCGTACAACGACACGAGCGGCGCCCCCGAGAACGGCGTGCAGGTGAGCGCGAAGCTCGTTCCCGGTGCCAGCGCGGCGAACGTGCAGGGAGACATCGTCGACCTCGAGCAGAATCGCTACCAGGGAATGGACCTCAAGCCCGTCGACGGTCTCGGCGATGGGGCCCGTTCGCTCGAGCTCCCCAGCAGCGGCATCAAGCTGGTCTTCGTGTTCACCGGTGAGTACGAGCTCGACGTCGCCGCAGGCCCGAACCAGACGATGGATCAGGTGATCCAGCTCGCGCGCGACACGATCCCGAAGCTCCCGGAGCGCCCGCTCGGCGGGTGACGCGTGGCCGTCGCGATCGAGGCACTCGCGCCAACCGAACCGGCGACACGATCGGCACAGCGATTCGCGTCCCTCGACGTC
>DATKAS010000303.1:0-3405 GCA_035497855.1 Acidimicrobiales bacterium | reverse complement strand
TCCAACCTTTGGATCCACTCCGGGATCTGGCGTTTGAACTCCTCGATCCGGTCGTCGCTGACCAGCCGTTCATCATGTGCCATCGCCGACCTCCGAACATCCCGTCATCTGCCCGAATGCTGGCACGACTCGGCGACGCAGCGCCGAGGCTGTGACACGCGGGCGCAAGCGCGGCCAGAATCCGAGTGGGGAAAGGAGGGGAAGTGGCCGAGAAGGCACGCAACCCGGCGAAGGCTGCGAAGCCCGCGCTCTTGTCGGGGGGCAATCCGCAGATCCCGAAGGGCGAGGGCGACGCACCGGTGCAGGCGTACATCGCCGCGATGCCCGGATGGAAGCAGGACATCGGCAAGCGCCTCGACGCGATCATCGTCAAAGCCGTCCCGGGCGTGCAGAAAGCGGTGAAGTGGAACTCGCCGTTCTACGGGGTGAAAGGCGAGGGCTGGTTTCTCTCGTTCCACTGCTTCACGAAGTACGTGAAGGTCGGGTTCTTCCGGGGACGGTCGCTCGAGCCGATGCCGCCGGGCGAGTCGAAGAGCAACGACACGCGCTACCTCGACATCCACGAGGACGACGAAGTCGACGAGAAGCAGCTGACTCGTTGGGTCAAGCAGGCGAGCAAGCTGCCGGGCGAGCGCCTCTGATCTCGATGACCGAGTTCGTCGACCAGGACCTCAGTGGGGCGCAGTTCGAGCGAGTCAAGCTCCGCGACGTGCGCATGCACCGAGTCGACCTGCGGGGTGCTGAGATCCGCGCTTCCGCCCTCCACAACGTGCGGATGAGTGGCGTCGAGATGCGGAACGTCGAGATCAGCGCGGAGCTGTTCAACGTCGTCGTGAACGGTGTCGACATCGCACCGCTCGTCCAAGCAGAGCTCGATCGCCGCATGCCAGACCGCGTCAAGATGCGTCCCTCGGATGCACATGGGTTCAGCGAGGCCTGGGCGATCTTGGTGCGGTTGTGGGAGGTGACGGTCGACTCGGCTCGGTCGTTGCCAGCCGAGTCGTTGCACGCGAGGGTGAACGACGAGTGGTCGTTCATCGAGACGCTGCGTCATCTGAGCTTTGCGAGCGCCGCGTGGGTGGGCCGCATGATCCTCGGCGATCCCTCGCCCTGGCATCCGCTCGATCTGCCGTGGGACGAGGCGCCCGGCTGGGACGGCATCCCTTGGGATCGTGACGCTCGGCCGACGCTCGACGAGGTGCTCGCTCTGCGGCGGGATCGGCAGGGAATGGTGGGTGGCGTGATCGAAGCGCTCACCGACGAGCAGCTCGCGTCCACAGTCACCCAGAGCGCACCAGGATGGCCGATCCTCGTCGACTTCCCGCTGAAGGAGTGCTTGCAGATCGTGCTCAACGAAGAGTGGGAGCATCGTCTCTACGCCGAGCGCGACCTCGCAGCTCTAGGCGACGTCGCATGAACGACGTCGAAGCGATGATGCTCGCGCTCGCGGAGGCCCGCGCCGCGCTCCAGCATGGCGACGTGCCGATCGGTGCGGTCGCAGTCGTCGACGGAGAGGTCGTTTCTCGGCGTCACAACGAACGCGAGCTCACGGGTGACCCGACGGCGCACGCCGAGATGCTGGCCTTGCGCGACGCGGCGGCGTCGCTCGGACGCTGGCGGCTCGACGACGTCACCCTCGTCGTCACGCTCGAGCCCTGCGCGATGTGCGCCGGGGCGCTCGTCAACGGACGCGTCGCGCGCGTCGTGTTCGGCGCTCCCGATCTCAAGGCCGGCGCCGTCGGTTCGCTCTACAACCTGTGTGTCGACCCCCGCCTCAACCACGAGGTCGAGGTACGCGGCGGCGTGATGGCCGAGCAGTCGGCCGCTCTGTTGCAGCAGTTCTTCTCGGGTCTTCGTAGCTGACGAGCGCGGGGACCTTCGCGTCTGGTGGAAGCGCCCGACTCACCTCATGGCGCGTTGATCTCCGACCGAGCGAGGCGTCGGTCGATCTCCGCGCCCATGATCCGGCACTCGGTGGCGGGGTGGTCGAAGCGGCAGAGAAGTGCGCCGGCGAGGTATTCGCGTGCGAGCTGCAGCTCCGCGATCGTCGCGTCGAGAGCCTTCAGCCGTTGCCGCGCGATCGCCTTCCACTCGGTCGCGCGGCTCGCGCCGAGGACTCCGATGATGTCGTCGAGCGAGAGTCCAGCGTCTTGCAGCATCCCGATGAAGACGAGTTGCCGCATGGTGGTCTCGCGGTAGCGGCGCTGCCCCGACTGCCACGCGTCGGGAGCGAGGAGGCCTCGCCGCTCGTAGTAGCGCACGGTCGAGGTCGGCACACCCGCGCGCTGGGCGATGTCGCCGATGGTGAGATGCGCATCTGAAGCCATGTCACCACTTGACTTGAACCCAGGTTCAACCGTCAAGGTCAGACGCATGGAACCCAACCACCACCGCGATCATCCCGGCTTCGCCGGCTGCTCAGGGTTCGTCGCGGCGCTCACGTTCAGCGTCGGGCGCGAGCCCGACGCCGACCTCGCGGTCCGTCTGGCCGAAATCGGACCCGGCGACCGTGTCGTGGACATCGGATGTGGCCCCGGCGTCGCGATGCGCCGCGCCGCTCGCGCGGGCGCGGCTTCGGTCATGGGCGTGGACCCTGCGAAGGTGATGCTGCGAGTGGGGCGAGCATCGACGGTGTTCCGGTCGCACGGCGCCGACCTTCGCTTCGTCGAGGGTTCCGCGGAAGAGCTGCCGCTCGAGGACGCCGCCGCGACAGTGGTGTGGTCACTCTCGACCGTGCACCACTGGCGCGACGTCGAGCTCGGCTTGAAGGAAGCACACCGAGTGCTCGCGCCGGGAGGGCGGTTGCTCGCGATCGAGCGACGAGTGAAGCCGGGGGCGACCGGCCATGCGTCGCACGGATGGGCCGATGACCAAGCCGAGGCGTTCGGTGCGGCGTGCGAGTCCGCCGGCTTCGTCGATGTTGCCGTCGCTCAGCATCAGACGTCGCGCCCGGTGCTCACCGTGCTGGCTCACACCCACGAGCAGGCCTGACGGGGACGTTCGACTCTGTCACGCTATTCCCTTCGGGCGAACAGTGAAGGGGTGACAGCGCTCCTCGTCGCGCAGGATGTCGTGAAGTCGTTCCGCACCGGCGACACCGAGCAGGCGGTGCTCCGCGGTGTGTCGATGACGGTCGACTCGGGTGAGTGGGTCGCGATCATGGGCCCGAGACTTCCGCCGACCGTGAGCTGCATTGAACCCTTCGACCCGGCGTGGCGTGCCCACTAGCGTGCGGCTCGGAAGGATGCGAGAGCGGACGAATGGGACGGCCTCGAAAGCCGTTGAGGTCTTCGGGCCTCCGTGGGTTCGAATCCCACTCCTTCCGCTGTTGATGTCGCACGATGTCGCAGAGTGGCGCAGAGTGTCGCGAAAAATATGCTCTGACCTGGTCTAATTGTCGCGATA
>DATKAS010000302.1:0-6055 GCA_035497855.1 Acidimicrobiales bacterium | reverse complement strand
CGCGTGGCGGGCGATGCTCGCCCCGCAAGGCATCGTGCACAAGGCACTCGGCCACACCCCGGGTTACGGGCTCACCGCAACCGTCATCACCCTGAGCTACCTCTGGCTGCCGTACATGATCATCCCGATCTATGCGGGCCTCGAACGGCTGCCGAACTCCATGCTCGAAGCGGCGAGCGACCTCGGCGCGAAGTCGGGACGCACCTTCTTCAGCGTCGTCATCCCCCTCCTCAAGCCCGCCATCATCGCGGGGAGCATCTTCACCTTCGCGCTGAGCCTCGGCGACTACATCACCGTCGACATCGTGGGCGGCACCACCCAGATGATCGGCACCGTGGTGCACAACAACTTCAACTCGAGCAACATCCCCTTCGCGGCAGCGCTCTCCACGATCCCCGTCGCGATCATCGTCATCTACCTCCTCGCGGTGCGCCGCACCGGGGCCCTGGACAACCTCTGATGGTCCTGTCCCCCGTCGCCCGCATCGTGCTCAAGGCCATCACGGTGCTCGCGCTCGCGTTCCTCTACATCCCGATCTTCCTCATCGCGATCCTCTCGCTCAACAAGGCCGGGAACCTCGTGTGGCCGCCGTCGGGCCTCACGCTGCACTGGTGGCGCCTCGCATGGCACAACCAGGGGGTGCGCGACGCGCTCTGGACCTCGGTGAAGGTCGGCCTCTGCGCGACGGCGATCGCACTGATCCTCGGCACGATGGCGAGCCTCGCGGTCCACCGCTTCACGTTCTTCGGCCGCACGTCGATCTCGTTCCTCATCGTCCTGCCGATCGCGCTTCCAGGCGTCGTCACCGGCATGGCACTCAACCGTGGATTCGACAGCGCCGGCATCACCCTCAGCTTCTTCACCTTGATCGTCGCCCACGCGACCTTCTGCGTCGTGGTCGTCTACAACAACGTGTTCGCCCGCTTGCGACGCCTCTCACCGAACCTCGACGAAGCAGGTGCCGACCTCGGCGCGGACCTTTTCCAGTCCTACCGGTTCATCACCTACCCGCTCATCAAGTCCGCGCTCCTGGCCGGAGCACTCCTCGCGTTCGCGCTGAGCTTCGACGAGATCGTCGTCACGACCTTCACCGCGGGGGTCGGCATCGAGACACTTCCCCAATGGATCTACAACAACATCGCGCGGCCGAACCAGGTGCCGATCGTCAACGTCGTCGCAGTGTTCGTGATCATGCTCTCGATCATCCCCGTGTACCTCGCCCAGCGCCTCACCGACGCCACCGCCGGCATCGCGGGCCGTTAGCGCACCCCGGCGCGGATCTGCGCGCTGTCGAAGAGCTCCTGCAGGGTCTCCTTGAGCTCCTCGGTGACCTTCGCGAGCTCGGCACGATCGACCCGACGACCGACGATCGACGGCGGTGCGATCGGGTCACCGACGATCACGTGGATCTTGCGCGGGTAGATGAGCTTGCTGCCCTTCGGCATGCACCGCTCCGAGCCTCCGACGCCGACCGGCACGATCGGCACTCCCGCCTTCGCCGCGACGTACACCGCGCCGTCGAACAGCGGCTGCACGATCGGGCCCGTCTGCCGCGCGCCCTCGGGGAACAGGACGACCGGCTCCTCCTCGAGCAGCGCCAGCGCGGTCTTGATCGCCTCGACGTCGGCGCTCCCCCGATGCACCGGGAAGCCCCCAACGGCATCGATGAGCGCGCCGAGCGGCTTCACCTTCCAGAGCGAGTCCTTCGCCATGAACCGCAGACGCCGGCGGGTCATGCACCCGACCACGAACGTGTCGAGATTCGACCGATGGATCGGTGCGACGACGTAGGTGCCCTTCTCGGGGAGCTTCTCTGTGCCTTCGTACGACACCCGGAACCAGACCTTGCAGAACGTGATGACGACGACACGAGCAAGGCGGTAGAACCACAGCGGCGCTCGCTTCACGGCAACAGCTTCACGATCTCGGCGACCACCTCGTCGACGGACCGGCCCGTCGTGTCGACCATCACCGCGTCATCTGACTCGACGAGGGGCCCGTGCGCCCGACCCTCGTCGCGGGCATCACGCTCCGCGATCGACGCCGCCACATCCTCGTAGCGAAGGTCAGCGACCTCCTTGTGTCGCCGCTGAGCCCGCACCTCGGGATCGGCGGTGAGGTACACCTTCAGCTCCGCGTCGGGGAACACCACCGAGCCGATGTCACGCCCCTCGATGACACCACCCCCTCGCGCCTCGGCCCACTCCCGCTGGCGGCGGCGCATCTCGGCCCGCACATCGGGGTTCGCCGCCACCACGCTCACCGCGCGCGTCACCTCGGGACCGCGGATCTCGATCGTCGCGTCCGCGCCATCGACCGACACGCCGCTCTCGTCGACCGTGAGCTCGACATCGCTCGCGACTCGGGCCACCGCCCCCTCTTCCGACGGATCGATGCCTCGCCGGAGCGCGGCGAACGCGACGCCGCGGTACATCGCGCCCGTGTCCAGGTACTGGAGGTCGAGCTGCTTGGCGAGTGCCTTTGCGACGGTCGACTTGCCCGCACCGGCCGGGCCGTCGATGGCGATCACGCGCATCGGAGCCTGACCCTATCCGGCCCGCGCACGGAGCATCTCCAGCCGAGCCCAGTAGTCAGGGAACGTCTTCGCGACGCAATCGGGATCGCTGATGGTGATGCCCGGTGTGACCAGGCCGAGCAACGCGAAGGCCATCGCCATCCGGTGGTCTCGGTACGTCTCGATCGTCGCGCCATGCGGCCTGCGGGGCTGCACGACGAAGCCGTCCTCCCGCTCCTCCGCCGCGATCCCACACCGGTGCAGCTCGGTCACGACGGCGTGGACGCGATCCGATTCCTTCTCCCGGATGAACCCGATCCCGGTCACCTCGGTGCGAGACGAGGCGAACGGCGCGACGACTGCCAGTGTCGGCGCGGTGTCGGAGAGGTCGGACAGGTCGATGAACCCGCCTTCGAGCGGCTTCCCGCGCACGGTCGTCGAGTCCGCGTCACGGTCGACCTCTGCACCCATCCGCCACAGCACATCGACGAACCGGAGGTCACCTTGCAACGACGCGGAGCCGAGGTCGAGCACTGTCACGCGGCCACCGGTGATCGCCGCGGCGGCGAAGAAGTACGACGCCGCGCTCGCGTCCGGTTCGATCACGAGGTCCTCGGCGACATACCCGCTCGCAGCACCGGAGCCGCCGAAATGCTCCACGATCGAGGAAGTCATCTCGACGTACGGCTGCGAGACCTGTCGGCCGACAACCTCGATCGACACCTCACCTCGCGCGCAGGGTGCCGCGAGCATGAGGCCCGAGAGGAACTGGCTCGACACCTCGCCGTCGATCGACACCGAGCCCCCTTCGAGGCCGTTCGCCTCGACCACCAACGGCAGGTGACCCGGCACTCCCTCCTCGACGATCCGCACGCCGAGCCTCCGGAGCGCGTCGATGCCCGGACCGAACGGCCGCGCCCGAAGCTGCGCATCACCGTCGAGCCGGAACCTGCCATGACCGAGGGCGAGCACGGGCAGCAGGAAGCGCGCCGTCGTGCCCGACTGCCGGGCGTCGAGCTCCGCCTCCGACACGGGGATCTCGCCGCTCGTGCCGTGCACGACGACGATCTCCGCCTCGCGGTCGACGTCGAGCCGCACCCCGAGCCGCTGCAGCGAGTCGATCATCGCCTCGGTGTCGTCGGCGAACAGCGCCCCGCGCAACGTGCTCACACCATCAGCGAGCGCTGCTGCCACGAGCGCGCGGTTCGTGATGCTCTTCGACCCGGGCACCCGGATGTCGACGTCGGGCGGCGCCGACAGCGGCTGGATCGTGAGCGGCTCCGCGCTCATCCGAGCCGCTGCACCGATGGGCGGTACCCGCGTGCCATGAGCCCCCCGCGGAACACGTCCGCGTTCGCGGCTTCGACGAGCATGATGACGACGCCGCGGTTGCCCTCCGCGGAGTGAGCGATCTCGATGTCCGCGGTGTTCACGCCGAGCTCGGCCGCGAGCGTCGTCACCTCGGCGAGCACGCCCGGCCGGTCGGGCACCGGGATGCGCACCTCCGCGAGGTCGGACGGCCGCGCGACCCGGCTCGGCAGGTTTGCCCGCGCCGCCCGCGCGCGCTCGAGCCGATCGAGCAATGCCGGCCCATCCCCCTTGTCGACCACGTCGCGCATGTCGACCAGACCCTCGATCAGCGCGTCGAGCGCGTCGATGATCGCGCCGCGGTTCTCGCGACAGATGTCCTGCCAGATCGCGGGATGCCCCGACGCGATGCGCGTCATGTCGCGGAAGCCCCCGGCCGCGAGGCGCAGCAACGCCGCGTGCTCCTCGGCTCGCATCTCCGCAACACCCATGAGGGTCGCCGCCGTGAGGTGCGGCACATGCGACACGACCGCGACGAGCGCATCGTGACGGTCGGGCGCCACCGCGACGACCTCCGCGCCGAACGACGTCACCACTGAAGCGACCTGTGTGTACGCATCGCCCGCCGTGTCGCTCGTCGGGGTCAGCACCCACACCGCGCCCTCGAACAGCTCGGGATCGGCGCCGTCCACGCCCTCCTGCTCGGATCCCGCCATCGGATGGCCGCCCACGAAGCGCGGGCTTCCGACCGCGTCGACGACCGGAGCCTTGACGCTCCCTGCATCGGTGACGACGCGGCACCCAGCGTCGAGCGCGAGCCGAGCGTTCTCTGCGATCGAGGTGACGGGTGTCGCGACGAAGGTGATCACCGCGTCCGGGTCGAGGCCGATCTCGTCGATCGCGCCGAGCGCGAGCGCCTTCGACGTCACCGCGGGATCGGCATCGGTGCCGAGCACCTTCCAGCCGCGCTCGCGCAACGCCATCCCGATCGAGCCGCCGATCAGGCCGATGCCGACGACGTTCGCGGGCGTGCCGGGCTCAGTCGTCGAGGTCACTGCGGAGGACCTTCGCGCCCTCGAGGAACACGTGCCGCACCTCGGCCCGCGAGCGCTCCGTGGTCACGTGCGCCATCAGGCGGATGCACAGCTTGAGGCCGCCATCCACGTCGACCTCCTGCGCGCCGATGAGCGGCACGTCCGGGAGCCCCCACTGCCGCGCCGCCGTTGCCGGGTACCCCGAGTGGATGTCGGGAGTCGCGGTGATGAGGATGCTGATGACGTCCTCGTTCGTCAACGAGTTGCGGGCGTAGAGCTCGTCGAGCAGCGCGTGCACCCGTTCCCGCATGTGGTCGAAGTCGTCGCGATCGAGGGTGGTCGCGCCGCGGAGAGCGCGAACTGCGGCGGGCACGGGCGGGCAGGCTAGCCGTCGTCCGATGCTCCGACGGATTCCAGAGCGCGCACCTCGGCCAGCGTGAGGTTGCGCCACGAGCCCGGCTTGAGCCGACGGTCTGCGATCGTGCCGATCCGCACGCGCACGAGCCGGCGCACGGGATGGCCGACCGCCTCGCACATCCTGCGCACCTGCCGGTTCCGTCCTTCGTGGATCGTGATGCGGAGCAAGTTCGGCGGCGACAGCGCGACCTTCGCAGGTGCGGTCATGCCGTCCTCGAGCTCGACGCCCTCACGCAGCGAACGCACCGCTGCTGCAGACGGACGACCGGCCACCTCCGCGAGGTACTCCTTCTCGACGCCGTACGACGGATGCGTCAGCCGGTGCGCGAGGTCGCCGTCGTTGGTGAGGAGGAGCAAGCCCTCGGTGTCGGCATCGAGACGGCCGATGGGGAACACCCGAGGTTCGGTCGGCACGAAATCAGTGACGATCTGCCGCCGCTGCGGATCAGCCAGCGTCGTCACGACACCCCGCGGCTTGTTCAGCAGGTAGTACACGAGGCCGGGCCGGACCGCGAGCGGCGCGCCATCCACCTCGATGCGGTCGACGAGCACGTCGACGCGCCGACCGAGCATGGCGATCTCTCCGTTGACCGTGACCCGTCCGTCGGCGATGAGGTCCTCGCAGACGCGCCGGCTCCCGAGGCCTCGCTGCGCCAGCACCTTCTGGAGACGATCGCCGGCCGGCTCAGGGAGATGTGGCTGGCTCATCGGGGCCCGCGGGACGCAACGTCGTCTCGAGTGCCTCGACGACATCGGCGCCCGGCACGAAGTCGCCGAGCGG
>DATKAS010000301.1:0-3333 GCA_035497855.1 Acidimicrobiales bacterium | reverse complement strand
TGCTCGCCAACGGACGAGTGCGAACGACGCTCGTCGGTGATCAGATCTCGACCGAGCGGATCGAACACGCACAGCTCGAGAGCGCCCGGAGGGCTTCATGATCCACAAGCTGAGGTTCGACAAGTACAGCGCTCTCTACCTGTGGGCGCTGTTCATGGTCTACTTCGGCGTCACCCAGTCCGACACGTTCCTCACCTGGACGACCTTCAAGCTCGTCGTCATCGAGAACGTGATCACCGGAGTGATCGCACTCGCCTTCCTGGTGCCGTTGACCACGGGCACCTATGACCTGTCCGTCGGCGCCATGATGTCGATGTCACTCGTCGTGTCGGCCTACTTGTCTTCACACGGCACCGTGTCGCCCGTGCTCGCGATGCTCATCGGTCTCGGCGCGTGCGCAGTCGCAGGGTTCATCAGTGGCTTCTTCGTCGTGAAGCTGAACGTGAACAGCTTCATCGCGACGTTGGGCATGACCGAGGTTGCGACGGCGTTCATCCTCCATACGTCGCAGCAGTCGATCACCAGTGCGTTCCCGCAGTCCTTCATGGACATCGGCTCGAAGCCCATCTTCGGGTTGCCACGGTTCGTCTACTACCTCGCGATCCTCGCGATCGTCCTGTGGTTCGTGCTCGAGCACACCCCGCTCGGCCGCTACATGTTCGCAACGGGGGGCAACCCCGAAGCCGCACGCCTTGCAGGCGTGAAGACCGGCAGGCTCATCTGGGGCTCGCTCATCGCGTCCGCCGTCATCGCGGGGTTCGCGGGCACCATCTACGCCTGGAAGATCGGCAACTACGCGCAGGCCGTCGGCCCGGGCTACCTCTTCCCCGCGATCGCCGCTGTGTTCTTCGGCGCGTCACAGCTGAAGAGCCGGCCGAACGTCTGGGGCACGCTGATCGCGCTCTACGCGTTGGCATGGGGCATCAAGGGCCTGCAGCTCACGTTCAGCTCGAACACGATCTGGATCGAGCCGCTGTTCCAAGGCGTCTCCCTCCTCGCTGCGGTGTCGCTCGCGAGCCGTCAGGGCATCGTCCGAGTGCCGAAGCCGAAGAAGCACAAGGTCGGCGAAGACGAGCCGCCGGCGGACGCGGCCGCCACCGAACCGCCCGTCGCGACCTCGACGGCGACCGACTAGCACCGCCGTAGAGTCCGTCGCGTGGTCGAACTGCGCGACGTCACGCCCCGCGACGGACTCCAGAGCGAGCGCACGGTCGGCGTCGCTGAGCGGGCACACCTCGTCACGCTGCTCGCCGATGCGGGACTCTGCGACATCGAGGTCGGGTCGTTCGTGTCGCCGAAGGCCGTGCCGTCGATGGCGGGCGCCGACGAGGTGATCCAGCGCATCGGTAGGCGCGAGCACGTGCGCTGGTGGGCGCTCGTCCCGAACCGAAGGGGCGTCGACCTGGCTCGTCAGTGCGGCATCGAGGCGCTGACGCTCACGATCTCGGCGTCGGACGGCTACAGCCGCAAGAACGTGCAGCGCTCGACAGAGGAGGCGATCGCGGGAGTCGGCGAGATCGTCGACGCCGCGGCCGGGTGCGAGCTCGACGCGGTGATCTCGTGTGCGTTCGGATCCCCGTTCGAGGACGTCACCTTGCAATCGGTCGCGGACGTCGTCGACCGCGTGCGGTCGGCCGGTGTCGACCGGCTCACCCTCGCAGACACGACGGGAGCCGCGACACCCCGACGGGTCGAGCGCGTGCTCGGGGCAGTCGGTACCGACGTGGGACTGCACCTCCACGACACACGCGGCACGGCGCTCGCGAACGCGCTCGCCGGCCTCGACGCCGGCGTGACCCGGTTCGACACTTCGGTGGGCGGTCTCGGAGGTTCCCCGTTCGCACCGGGCGCGGGCGGCAACCTCGCGACCGAAGACCTGGTGCTCGTCCTCGAGGACTCGGGGATCGACACCGGCGTCGACCTCGATGCCCTCCTCCACATCGCAGAGGGACTCGCCGACCTCGTCGGTCACCCCGTGCCCGGGCGCACGGCCACGGCCGGCGCGCTCCCGCACTTCGAGGTCGGATGACGTCCGACCTCTGGAGCTGCGGCGCCGCCGACCTCGTCGCGATGATGCGCGCACGCACGGTCTCCTCGCGCGAGGTGGTCACGGCATTCCTCGATCGCATCGAGGCGCTCAACCCGGCCTTCAACGCGATCATCTCGCGGCGTCCGAACGACGAGGTGCTGGACGAGGCAGATGCGGCCGACCGCGCGCTGCTCGCTGGGGAAGAGGTCGGAGCGCTGCACGGCCTTCCTCACGCGATCAAGGACACGGCGAACACCGCTGGCATGCGGTCGACGTACGGCTCCCCGCTGTTCGCCGATCAGGTGCCACACGCGGACGGCCTCGCGGTCGGCCGAGTGCGCCAGGCGGGGGCGATCTTCATCGGCAAGACGAACGTGCCCGAGCTCGGCCTCGGCTCCCACACGTACAACCCGATCTTCGGCGCGACGGGGAACGCGTGGAACCCGGCGTTCAGCGCGGGCGGGTCGAGCGGCGGTGCAGCAGTGGCAGTCGCGCAGCGCATGCTCCCGATGGCCGATGGCAGCGACCTCGGCGGGTCGCTGCGAAACCCGGGCGGCTGGAACAACGTGTTCGGCTTTCGCCCGTCGCAAGGCCGCGTGCCGTCCTGGCCGCGGACCGACGCGTTCTTCGCGCAGCTGGTCACCGAAGGACCGATCGCCCGATGCGCCGCGGACCTCGCGCTGCTGCTCGGCGTGCAGAGCGGGCCCGACGCACGTGCCCCCCTTTCCCTGCGCGACGCGGTCGATTGGTCGGCGCCGCTCGACGTCGACCTGGACGGGCGCAGGGTCGCGTGGCTCGCGGACCTCGGTGGCCATCTCCCGATGGAGGCCGGCGTGCTCTCCGTGTGCGAAGCAGCGCTGACGACCCTCGCCGACGCCGGGCTCACTGTCGAGGCAGTCACGCCAGCATTCGACTGGAACCGGCTGTGGCGGTGCTTCGTCGTCCTCCGCCAGCTCGACCTCGGGAGGGACCTCGGCGTCGCGTACTCGGACCCCGCGTTGCGTGACGTGATGAAGCCTGAGCTGCAGTGGGAGCTCAGCGAGGCCGCCGAGCTCGACGTGTCCGACGTCCAGCGCGCCATCGCGGATCGCACGTCCTGGTACGACGCAGCGCTCCGTCTCTTCGACGAGTTCGACTACCTCGCGCTCCCGTCCGCACAGGTCTTCCCGTTCCCGATCGAGGAGACCTGGCCGAAGGCGATCGCAGGGCAACCGATGGACAGCTACCACCGCTGGATGGAGGTCGCGGTTCCCGGCACGCTCTCGGGCTGCCCTGTGGTCAGCATCCCCGGCGGGTTCGGGGGC
>DATKAS010000300.1:0-2220 GCA_035497855.1 Acidimicrobiales bacterium | reverse complement strand
AGCCGAAGACGTACACGGCAACAGTCGTCGACCTCCGTGCCGTCCGGTGCCAGGCACCTGGCGCTCAGAACTGCAGCGTCGCCACCGTCAAGCTCGGAAGCGGTCCGGACAAGGGGCACGAAACGAAGATCCGCTTTGGTGACACCGGCACCACGGTTCAGGTTGGCCTGGGCGACAAGGTGCTCGTCTATCGCAACCCCCTGCCGCCTGGCGCGACGATCGGCGGGGTCGCCGCCCCGCGATATGCCTTTTCCGATTTTCAGCGACATGGGCCGCTGATCTGGTTGGCGGTCATCTTCGGTGCCATCGTGATCGTTGCCGGACGCGTCGCCGGGGTGCGCGCGCTCGCCGGTCTCGTCGCGAGCCTCGCGACGGTCGTGTTCTTCATCGTCCCGGCGATCTCGACCGGCCACCCGCCGCTCCAGGTCGCCGGCTTCGGTGCCCTCGGCATCATGCTCTTGACGATCCCACTGGTGCACGGTGGCGGCGCAAAGTCGGTCGCGGCGTGCATCGGCACCGCGTTCGCGCTGCTCATAACGCTGGGCCTGGCAGACGCGTTCACGTCGCTCGCCCACCTCAGCGGACTGACCACTGATCAAGCCGTCTACCTGCAGTCGGCCACACACGTCTCGATACGCGGACTCTTGCTCGCCGGCATGGTGATCGGCTCACTCGGAGTACTCGCCGACACCACGGTCACGCAGGCCTCGACCGTGATGGCACTAAAACGCGCAAACCCAAGCCTCGGATGGAGAGACCTGGTCGGCCACGCGACCAGCGTCGGACGCGACCACATCGCAGCCACGGTGAACACCCTCGTCCTCGCCTACACGGGAGCCGCGCTCCCGCTACTCGTGATCTTCAGCCTCGCAGGCACCTCATTCGGCAGCGCCGTCAACAGCGAGTCCGTCGCAGGGCCGATCGTCGCGACACTCGTCGGATCGATCGGACTGATCGCAGCCGTGCCAGCGACGACCGCCCTCGCCGCGCTGCTCGCGCTTCACCTCTCAGACCGAAAGCTCGAAGCCGGCGCCCACGCGCACTGAACAGAAGGAGTCCGCCGTGGGGTCCCTTTCCGAGCTCAGCTCCGTCTCCTAACGTGCCGCTGCAGATGTCTCCGAAAAACGTGGAGGGTAGTGTCCACGGCACACGGCTTCGGAGACTCTGGACACACGTAGCTGTGCGAGTCAGTTGACGAGAATCAGTAGCGGTCGAGCTCGACGAGTCGCTCGTCGCTGATCCCGAAGTGGTGTGCTGCGGCGCGTGAGCGGGATCCCCTGGTAGAGGCCAAGCAGCGGACTATCCGCCGGCGCGTCGTCGTCGATCACGATGGCGACGTTCGACATCCGCGAGCGCAACTCGTCCGGCAGCGAGTCGACCGCCGCCTGGACACACAGCGAACTGGCGCTCATCCACGTTGCCACGGTAGCCCGCTTGAAACGGTCCCGAAGTCCCTCGGAAAGAGCTCGCACTCTCCCCCACAGTAGTGACTAACAACCGTGCAAGGATCTGGCTGATGGGGGCGAGGGATTTGGCTCGAAAGCACGAAGATGAAGGCGCCGTGGAGCCGCGCCAGCTCTTCACGATCGGCTACGAGGGGCGCAGCCTCGACGATCTCATCGACCAGCTACAGGCCGCGGGCGTCCGCCGCGTGGTCGATGTGCGCGAGCTGCCGCTCTCGCGTCGACCTGGATTCTCGAAGACCCCGCTCGCGGCCGCGCTCGAGGCGGCCGGAATCGCGTACGAGCATGTGCGGCGACTCGGCAACCCAAAGCCACTTCGCGACCGCTACAAGAGCGGAGATGTCGAGGGTGGCGCTCGCGCATACCGCGCGCACCTTCACAACGGCTCCTACCCGGCGCTCGTCGAGCTCGCGGAATCACTCGACGAGGCGACGTGCTTGCTCTGCTTCGAGGCGGAACACGACCGCTGCCACCGCGCAGTGATTACCGGGGCAATCGCGGAGCGCGTGTCCCGGCTGGCGATCGCGCATCTCTAGTTCGTCTTCGGCGGCCAGAACACGCCGAGCACCATGAAGCTGCGTTGGTGGACGTGCGTGTTGCCCACGAAGAAGAACGTGTCGCGGTCTGCGCCGCAGAGCGTCTCGAGCCAGTGATGCCGAATCCGTTGCAGCCGCTCGGTCTCGTCGTACGGCCATTGGCGGAACGCCTGGCCGATCTCCCAGTCGATGATCGACTGGGTGTGGCCGTCCTTCGCCTG
>DATKAS010000299.1:0-11992 GCA_035497855.1 Acidimicrobiales bacterium | reverse complement strand
CGGCGGTCTCGCGGGACGCAAGGTCGTCATCACGTTCTACGACTCGAAGCTCAACCCGGACGAAGCAGTGAACGCGTACACCCAGGCGTGCCAGAACGAGTTCGCGACCGTCGGCTCGGGCGCTTTCGTGTTGCTCAACCCGGATCCGATCCAGACGTGCAAGGACAAAGCGGGCAACGCGATCGGCCTGCCCGACGTCGCGGCGCTGACCATCAGTGCGGGCTCGGCGACGTCGAAGTCGAGCTATGGCATCATCCAGGCGGGCCAAGACTTCACCGCCGCGCAGCCCACGTTCACCGTCACGGAGTACGGCTGGCAGTACTACTTCGGCAAGATCGGCGGCGTCTCGGCGACGAAGCAGATCGGCATCGACCCCGGCGTCCCGGGCATCGGTCCGGGCATCCTCGCCGCCGGTCAGGCGCTCACCCAGGCCGGCGGCACCTTCGACGGCAAGGTCGTGTATCCCGACGCCGCGCCGCAGTCCGAAGCGACCCCGATCATCCAAAAGATCAAGACCGACGGCGTGACGTGGGTCGCGAGCACGTCGGTCGCCGTCGCGAAGCTCATGGCCGAAGCGCGTGTGCAGGGGCTCGACATGACGAAGGTTCTCTTCAGCTGCACGTCGCAGTGCCAGTCGCCCTCGTTCGCCAGCCAGAACGCCGCGGCCGTCGAGGGCCTGTACATCTCGCAGCTGCTCACGCCGTTCGACGAGACCGACGTTCCCGGCGTGAAGGCCTACCGCGAGGGCGTGACCAACGAACAGGACGTCTCGGCGAACGGTGAGACGGCCTACGCCGCCGCGCTGGCGTTCGAGGATCTGGTGAACAAGATCGTCGAGAAGGACGGCGTCAACGGGCTGACCCGCCAGTCGCTCCTCGACCTGCTCGGCACGCACCCGACGGTCGACACGCAGGGCATCCTCGACGCGAGCGAGGTGCTCGGGACGCCGTCACCGTGCTGGGTCACCGTGCAGGTGCAGAGCGGCAAGTTCGTCCGCGTCGACCCTGAGGGCGTCGGCAAGTTCACCTGCGACCCGAAGGCAATCGTGTCGGTGACAGGCAACTTCACCGGCTGATGGCCGCCAGCCGGACGGCCCGGCAACGCTTTCGAGGCTTCGCGGTCGCCTTCGGGGCGACCGCGTTTGCCTTCTACCTCGGCGTCAGCCTCTGGGCCGGCACACCGGTCACGTGGCCGAACGTCCTCGGCGCAGTGGTCGCCGGCGTCGCGCTGGGAGCCATCTACGCGCTCGCGGCCACCGGCCTCGTGGTCACGTACACGACCAGCGGCATCTTCAACTTCGCGCAAGGCGCCATCGGCATGTTCATGGCGTTCATCTACTGGCAGCTCACGCAGGGCTGGGGTCTCGCCGAGATCCCTGCCCTCCTGCTGGTCGTCCTCGTGATCGCGCCTGCGTCGGGTGTCGTTCTCGATCGGTTCGCGATGAGCCGCGCCGCGCGGAGCAGCCTCGTCGTGCAGCTCATGGCAACGGTCGCCCTGATGCTGTTCCTCATGGGACTCGCGGCGTGGATCTGGAACCAGAACGTCTCACGGTCGGTGCCGTACCTGTTCGGGAACCGGGGGTTCCACGTCGGCGACACCGTCGTGCTCTGGCACCGCTTCATCACGATCGTGCTGGGCGTCGCGATCGCCATCGGGCTGCGTCAGTTCCTCAAGCGCTCGCGCATCGGCCTCGCGATGCGCGCCGTGGTCGACAGCCCGTCGCTCGCAGCGTTGCACGGCGCCAAGCCGGCACGCGCGTCGTCGCTCGCGTGGGCGATGGGCTCGTCGCTCGCCGCGCTCGCGGGAATCCTCCTCGCGCCCGAGGTGCTGATGAGCATCGAGGGGCTGACGCTGCTCATCGTCAACGCGTTCGCCGCGGCGATCATCGGACGGCTCCGGAGCCTTCCGCTCACGATCGCCGGCGGCCTCCTCATCGGCTTGCTCTCTGCTTTCTCGCTCACGTTCCTCGACTTCAGCGGTCGATGGTCAGGCGTGCCGCAAGCGCTTCCCACCCTCGTGCTCTTCGTCGCGCTGCTCGCGCTCCCGTCGGCACCGATCACGATCGGCCGCAAGGCCGCACGCCTGCACGCGCGCGTCCCGCAGGTCTGGGAGGCGGCGCTCGGTGCATTCGTGCTCGTGCTGGCGGTAGGTGTTGCAGCGTCGCGGTTCAGCGTGATCACGCAGAACCGGCTGACCAGCGGCCTGCTGGTGGCACTCGTGCTCATCCCGCTCGTGCCGTTGATCGGATGGAGTGGTCAGGTCGCGCTTGCACCGCTCACGTTCGCCGGCATCGGCGCGTACTACATGGTCGCTCACTCCCCCAGCGGCAACCCGCTCGCACTCATCGTCGCCGCTCTGCTCGCGGTGCCGGTCGGCGCGCTCATCGCGCTGCCGGCGCTCAGATTGCAGGGCCTCTACTTCGCACTCGCGACGATCGCGTTCGCCCGCGGCATGGAGCTCATCTTCTTCGCACAGCCGGACGTGCTCGGCAGCCGGTTCGAGGTCGTGCAGCGGCCGACGATCTTCGGCATCTCGTTCAAGTCGCCACTCGCCTTCCTCGTGCTGTGCGCCATCTTCGTCGCGATGATGGTGGTCGCCCTGGTCGCCTACCGCCGCTCGAAGCACGGCAGGCGCCTTGTCGCGATGCGCGACAGCTCGGCGGCGTGCACGACGATCGGCCTCGACGTACGCAAGCTGAAGCTCGAGGTCTTCTGCCTGTCCGCCGCGCTCGGCGCCGTCGCCGGGTGCCTGCTCGCGATGCAGCGCGGCACGCCGTCTGCGAACGACTTCGGGATGTTTCCCGGTATCGGGCTCGTGCTGTTCCTCGTGATGGGCGGCGTCACGCTGCTCGCGGGCGCGCTCTTTGCAGGCTGGGCGAACTTCCTGTTCGCATGGTTCGGTGCCGCGTGGACCGGCGGCATCTTCACTGCGATCACCCGGGTCGGCCCTGCCGGGCTGGCGAGTGGTGTCAGCCAGAACCCCAACGGCATCGCCGGAGAGATCGGCAAGGGCGCGTCTCAGTCGCTGCCGTGGCGCCACGACGCACGTGCGGCCGCCGCGGCCGAGTCGCGCAGGAAGCACGGCGTCGATCCGGTCCTCCTCGGCATCGACGAGCCGTTCACGAACGGGGAGCTCCGCCGCATCGACGACCGGCTGAGCCTTCCCGCCGACCTGCGCGTCACGGCTGGCTGATGGCGATCCTCGACGTCACCGGCGTCACCGTCCGCTTCGGCGGGCTGATGGCCCTGAACGACGTCAGCATGACCGCCGAAGCCGGGCAGATCACCGGGCTCATCGGGCCGAACGGCGCCGGCAAGACGACGTTGTTCAACGTCATCACCGGATTGCAGCTGCCGCAGAGCGGCCGGGTCGTGGTCGACGGGCGGGATGTCACCAACACCGCTGCGTACAAGCGAGCGCGCCTCGGCCTGGCGCGCACGTTCCAACGGCTCGAAGTCTTCGATTCACTGACCGTGCGCGAGAACATCCAGGTGGCCGCAGAGTCGAGTGGAGACGTCCGCGACATCGAGCGCGTGATCGACCTCGTCGGGCTCGGCGCTGTCGTGGATGCACCCGTCGACACGCTGCCGACCGGCATGGCGCGCCTCGTCGAGCTGTGCCGCGCGGTCGCGACGCGGCCGAAGGTGCTGCTGTGCGACGAGTGCTCGTCGGGCCTCACGGACGAAGAGACACACGTCGTCGGCGACGTCATCCGACGTGTCGCCGCCGAAGGTGTTGCCGTGCTGCTGGTCGAGCACGACATGTCGTTCGTCATGGGCACATGCGACGTGATCCACGTGCTGAACCTGGGCGTGAAGATCGCGGAAGGCACACCGGCCGCGATCCAGGGGAACGTCGAGGTGCGCGTCGCCTACCTCGGCGAGGCGAAGGACGAAGCCGCCCCCCGCACAGCGGCTGTCGAACATCTTCGAGAGCTCGAGGCGCAGCCGCGACCACCGGTGGTCGAGCTGCGCGAGGTGCACGCCGGCTACGGCACCATCGACGTGCTGCACGGCGTCTCGCTCTCCATCGCGCCAGGCGAGGTGTTCGCGCTCCTCGGCCCGAATGGCGCGGGCAAGTCGACGACGCTCAAGGTGCTGAACGGAGAGGTGCAGCCGTCGAGCGGCGACGTGCTGCTGTGCGGGCAGTCGGTGCTCGGCGTGTCGGTCGACGCGCTCGCGCGCGCCGGCCTCTGCACGATCCCCGAAGGGCGCGGCGTCTTCCCGAACCTCACCGTCGACGACAACCTGCGGATGTCCACCTACACCGGCGCGTCGCTCGCCGACATCCGAGACCGCGCCTTCACGCAGTTCCCACGGCTCGCGGAGCGCCGCAAGCAGCTGGCGGGCACGCTGTCGGGCGGCGAGCAGCAGATGCTGGCGCTCGCGCGTGCGCTCGTCGTCGATCCCGCCGTGCTCCTGATCGACGAGCTGTCGATGGGCCTCGCGCCGATCATCGTCGAGCGCCTCTACGAGATCGTCGCCGAGGTCGCCGAGAGCGAGTCGATCGCGATCCTCATCATCGAGCAGTTCGCGCACGACGTGCTCGGCGTCGCGACGAAGGCCGGCGTCATGCTCCACGGTCGGCTGGTGACCATCGGCAGCCCGGACCAGATCGCGCTGACGATCTCCGACGCGTACCTCGCGTCGACGGCGGAGGAGCTGGCGTGAGGGAGACCAATGGCGTGATCGTCGTCGGCGCGGGACCGGTGGGCATGACCGCGGCGCTCGCGCTGCGAGCGAACGGCGTGCCGGTCACGATCCTCGAAGCCGAGGGAGAAGACAGAGCTCGGCCCGGGAGCCGTGCGATCTTCATCCATCGTGAATCGCTCGAGCACCTCGAGGCTGTGAGCGACGGGCTCGGCTGGGAGATCGCTCGCCACGGCATCGTCTGGACGACCAAGAAGACCTACTACGGCGAAGACCTCGTCTACGAGCGCACCTATCCGCCGCCTGACCCGACCCGGCTGCCGCACTCGACGAACCTGTCGCAGGTCGTGATCGAGCAGCTGCTCCTGGACGCGTGCAAGCGCGCCGGCGTCGACATCGTGTGGAACCAGGAGCTCACATCGTCGACGACCTCGCCCGAGGAAGTGGTGCTCCGCACGGTCAGCGACGAGTGGCGTGCGCCCTACGTCATCGGCGCCGACGGCGCGCGCTCGGTCGTGCGGTCGTCTGCCGGCATCGAGCTCGAAGGCCCTCGCATCGAGGACGCGTTCGTCATCGTCGACGTAGCCGAGGACGAGACGTCCCCGATGCTGCCCGAACGCGTCTTCTACTACGAGCACCCGGCGGTCCACGGCCGGAACGTGCTCCTCGTCCCGTTCGCGGGCGGCATCCGTGCGGATCTCCAGCTGCGACCCGACGACGACCCGGAGCAGTTCAACGACGAAGAGGGCGTGAAGCGGTGGATCTCGCGCGTGCTCCCAGCGAAGTACGCGGACCGCGTCACCTGGGTGTCGACCTACCGCTTCTACCAAGTCGTCGCGTCCGCGTTCACGGACCGGCATCGCCGGATCGCGCTGGTCGGCGAGGCCGCGCACCTCTTCGCGCCGTTCGGTGCCCGGGGCCTGAACTCCGGCATCCCCGACGCGCTCGTCGCCGCCCGCGCGATCGCCGAGGGCACTCCGACGGCGATCGAACACTTCGCCCTTTCGCGGCGCGAAGCCGCGCTCTACAACCGCGATGCATCGAGCCTTGCGTTGCGTCACATGCAGGCGAACGGATGGCGAGTCCGGCTCGAGCGCCGTGTCAAGGCCTCGATCGCGAAGCGCGGCATCGCCGCGGGCACGTGGCTCGACTCGTCACCCTTCGGTCCGCGCGCCGCCGAGCACAAGACCGAGACCGGCTCTTACTGACGCTCGCGCCGTTCTCGCGCGGATAACCCGCCGAATTTGGCCGGTTATCCGCGCGAGTTCGCCCGCTGTTGGGTCACCGCTTGCGACCCGCCTTAGTGGTGAGGTGATGGGCCTGCTTGGCGAGCGCGGGCTCGTATTCGGAGAGGATCTGCTGAAAGCGCATCTCGGCGAGGGGGCCGAGCGCGTCGTACACGCGTGCGAAGATCGCCTGCGCCTCGCGTCGCGGCCATCCGGGCGGCAGCACGTCCTCCGGCAACTCGGGGTCGAGGTTCGGGAACTGCCGCCACACGTCCATCACGCGCGTGCGGGCGACCATGGCCTCGGCGGCCCCGACGTCGCCGTCGTCGACGCGGTCGAGCAGGGGACCGAACTCCTCGACGAACTCCTGGTAGCTGGCTCGGAGCTCGTCGAGGTCCCAGGCGCTCAACGGATCTCCGCCGTTGATGGCGTGCGCGACCTTCCCGACGAAGACCGTCGCGCTTGCGACGCCGAGCTCCTCCAGGAGCGCCGTCGTGTCGTCGCCGTCAGCGCGGGGAGACACCCAGGCACCGTCGTACAACGGCGCGAAGCCGAGCCAGCGAAGCCGAGTGCGCAGCACATGGCGAACGTCGCGCTGGTCTTCGGGCACGGAGAAGATCACGATGGACCACGACCCGTCCCACGGACGGTCGTCGAGCCCGAACTCGATGATGCGGGCGAAGCCCTCGTTGAGCACTCGCTCAGCGCGCGCGGTGAGCCCATAGAAGGTACGGCGGCCATCTCGCGACGAGTCGAGCAGGCCGCGGCGCGCCAGCCGGCTCAATGCGGCGCGAGCGCTCGTGGACGTGATGTCGAACTCGTTGGCGAGCGCGACCAATGCGGCCGACGGCAAGTGCTCCTTGCGACCGAACCAGTAGTCGCCGAGCAGGGTGACGATCAGGTGCTGCGGATTCGCGCCCGTCTGGATGCGCGGCAAGTCGACGGGATCGGCGACCTGCGGGACAACCATCGACGTCACGCTACCCACCCTCGTCGTTCACCCCGCTACGCGGCGGCACACGTTGCGGCACTCCCCCAGGCCCGCGATGCGCGTGACCATCACTGCGCCGTCGTCGAGGAACGTGCCCGATGGCATGCCCACGCCGCCCGGAGTGCCGGTCGCGATGACGTCGCCGGGTTCGAGCGTGTGGATGATCGACGCGTACGCGACGAGGGCTGCGGCATCGAACACGAGGTCCGCGGTGTCGGCCTTCTGCTTCTGCTCCCCGTTCACCTCGCACGAGATCTCACGGCTGGGCCCCGGAGACTCATCGCTCGTGACGAGCCACGGGCCGAGCGGCGTCGAGCCCTCCCACGACTTGCCCTGGAGCCACTGCGCGGTGCGCATCTGGAAGTCGCGCATCGACACGTCATTCATGATCGTGTAGCCGGCGATGAAGTCCGCGGCGCGTTCTTCAGGGATGCGACGACCGCGCCTGCCGATGACAACTGTCAGCTCGGCCTCCCAGTCGACCTTCCGCGATTCGGGCGGCATCGTCACGTCGTCGTTCGCTCCGATGAGTGCCGAGGTGAACTTCGAGAACAGCGTCGGGTACTTGGGAACTTCGTTGCCCGTCTCGAGGATGTGAGAGCGGTAGTTGAGCCCGACGCAGAGCACCTTGTCGGGCCGGAGGATGAGGGGCGCATAGTCGAGACCGTCGACTGCACGTCGCGCGCCATCGGCCGACGCGGCCCATGTCTGCCAGTCGTCGCGTGCCAGCACGGCGCCGACGTCGGGCAGGCCGAGCTCGATCGCTTGGTCGCCGTCGATGCGCACGGCCTTCGTCGACCCGCCATCACGGATGGTTGCGAGCTTCATGGATCAACCCACCGCCTTTGAGGTCACGGGCTCACGCCCGAGCTTCTTCAACACCGGCACGATCTCCTTCGCGAACAGCTCGATGCCCGGACGCACGACGTCGTTCGGCATGCCACCGCCGCTCGCCCGGAAGGCGAACGAGAAGTGCGTGCACTGTGAGCCCTCGAGCATCGGCACCAGGGCGCCGAGGATGTCGTCGGGAGTTCCGAGCAACGGCGCCATGAAGCCGTCGGGTGGGTCGTCGAGCTGGTCGAGAGGCGCGAGCGGAGGCACCGCCTTCATCGGGCTGTCGAGCATCGCGATCCAGGTGCGCTTGCGGTACTCGTTCTGCCAGTGCCACCAACCGACCTTGCACTCCTCCCAGGCCTTGGCCTTCGTCTCCGCGAGATGCCCCGAGACGAACATCGACAGGTTGCGGGTCATCGGGTCGATGCCGGCTTCCTTCAACCCCTCGAGGTACTCGGGCCGGAAGACCGGACCACCTTGCGAGTGGAAGCCATGTTTGCCCGAGTTGTACTGCAACTTCGAACCCAGACCACCCACCCACAGCGGGAAGGGCTGTTGCACGGGCTGTGTGGTCTGGCGAATGGGCCGCGGGATCGAGAAGTGCTTGCCATCGAACGTGAACGGCTCGGGAGCCGTCGCGAGGCGGAGGATCTCCATCTCCTCCCAGAACCGGCTCCACCGCGTCTTGGGGTCGACGCCGAACGCGACGAATTCCTCCTCGACCGAGCCGGTGCCGCACACGAGGTCGAGCCGACCGTTCGACAAGATGTCGACCGTCGCCGCGTCTTCGGCGACTCGCAGGGGCTGATGCAGCGGCAGCAAGAAGACATTCGTGTGCAACCGGATGCGCGATGTACGCCCTGCGATGTTGGCCAGGATCGGCAGCTGCGACGGCGACCACGCGTCGTCCTCGAAGTGGTGTTCGCTCGTCGAGATGTAGTCGAACCCGAGGTCTTCGGCCATCAACGCCTCGTCGACGAACGACTTGTAGACCTCGGTCAGTGGCTGGAAGTCGTCGGCGAGCGTCTTGATCGCAAGCGCCATTCCCACTTCCATCAGGCGACTGCCTTCCCGAAGAACTCGAGTGCCTTCTCGTACGACCGCTCCGCGGCGGCGGCGTGATACGCGCCGCCCGGCACCGCAAAGCCATGGTCGGCGCCGTCGTGCACCTCGGCGAGCCCGCGGCCGCCGCTCAGCCCGTTCGTGGCGTCGATGAGCGGCTTTCCCTGCGACGCCGGCTGCATCTGGTCTTCCGAGCCGTACGCGACATACAACATCCCCTCGAACCCATCGACGACGAGGTGCGGCGAGTCCGCACCGTCAGTCACACAGAAGGAGGGATGCAGCGCGACACCCGCGGCGAACGTGTCGGGATGGTTGCCGATCGTGCGCAGCACCGACCTCGCTCCGATGCAGAAGCCGATCACTCCCATCGGCGCCTTGCGCGCGGCGGGCTCCTTGTCGAGGGCAGCGAGCAATGACTTGAGATCGCTTTCCACCATGTCGTCGGTCGTGCCCATGAGGACGGACATCATCTTCTCCCTCAGCGCGTCGCCCTCGGGTGTGCCGGAGCGCATCACCTTCGGGTCGAAGCCGAGCCACGGGCCTGCACGGTGGTAGCGGTCGGGCGAGACGACGTAGTAGCCCGCATCAGCGAGCAGCTGCATCGACTCCTTGGAACCTGCGTCGAGCCCCGGACCGTGATGGAAGTACACGATCACGGGGAACGGGCCGTCCCCGTCGGGACGGCGGACGTACGCACCCATGTCGCCATCGGGCGTCGGGACGGACAGCATCTGCTCGCTCATGTGAACCCCCCGGGTCGCAGTCGCATCGACCGTACCACTTGACACACGACATGTCTCTGGGCAGTCGCCACCAGAGATGTCTAAGGTAGCAGGATGACTCACGGCATCAAGACGTGGACGTTCGAGTTCCACGTCATCCCCGGGCGCGGCGTCCCCGACTACGAGGACCAGCAGCTCGTCCAGCAGACCTTCGACCGCAACCTGCGCCGCCTCGTCGAGCTCGAGGGCTACGGATTCGAAGGGGTGTTCTTCAGCGAGCATCACTTCCTCAACTCGCTGAGCCCGGTCCCCAACCTGCTGATCGCTGCACTGGCGAAGATGACGACGACCTTCCGCCTGGGTGTCATGGGCAATGTGCTTCCGTTCCACCAGCCCTGGCGTCTCGCCGAAGAGCTCGCGACGCTCGACTACCTCTCAGACGGCCGGCTCGAGATCGGCGCCGCGAGCGGCATCCCACCCGAGTTCCTCTTCGTGGGCATGCCGCCGAACGAGATCCGGCCTCGCTACGGCGAGATCCTCGACTACCTCGCCCTCGCGACCGAGAACAAGCACGTCTCCTTCCACGGCGAGTACTACGACTTCGACGACATCCCCTCGATGCCTCGTCCGCGCACTGAGACGCGGCGCCGCCACTGGATGACTATCTACAGCCCCGAGACCGCTGCGAGTGCCGCTCGGCGGGACTACAAGGTGTGCACCGGCTACCAGCCGTCGGCGACCGCGAAGGTGGCGTTCGACGCGTACCGCGACGCGTGCGCGGACTCAGGACGGGACGTCTCGCCCGACGACATCGGCGTGCGTCGCCAGGTGCTCATCTGTGAGTCCGACGCGCAGGCCGAAGAGCTGCACGCCGAGCTGCTGGCCCACGATCAGCAGCGCATCGAGGCCGTCTTCGCCGAGGTCTTCGCCCGCGTGCAGCGGACCACAGCCGCCGCGCAGATCGCGCCGAGCCAGCAGTCCTCGGGCGTGATGGACGCCGCGGCCGTGCCGGGCGGCGGCTCGCAAGCCGAGCAGGGCCGTTCACCGGTGCCGGGAGGTGGCGGCGGGCTCAACATCGACGCGGCGAGCGAGTACCTCTACGGCTCGCCTTCGACCGTCGCCGACAAGATCGTCGAGCAGCTCCGGTTCATCGGTGCGGGCAACATCCTCCAGTACCACGCGCAGTCGATGACCGAGGACGAGCTCGACCTGCACTACAAGCTGTTCTCCACGATCGTGCCGGTCCTCGCCGGAGCGAACGTGAGCGCGAGCTGACGCCGGTTACGCCGACTCGATCACGAGTGGCAGCGAGTCGAGCCCGCGCAGCGAGTTGTTGAGGCGCGGCACGGGCGGCGCGGTCATCTCGATGCGCCGTGCGCGCTCACGCAGCGCGCCGAGCACCGCATCACCCTCCATACGAGCGATCACCATGCCGACGCAGGCGTGGATGCCGATGCCGTAGCCGAGGTGGCCGGAGACCTTTCGCTGGATGTCGAAGCGATCGGGGTCGACCCATCGCCGGGGATCACGATTTGCGCCCGCGTAGAAGACGAGAACCTTCTGGCCGGCCGGGATCTCGACGTCGCCGACCATTCCCGGCCGAGTCGTCATCCGGAAGAAGCCGATCACCGGCGATTCCCGCCGAATCGTCTCCTCGAACGCGCCCCGCGTCAGGGACGGATCTTCGCGCAGCATCTGCCAATGATGGGTGTCGGCCGCGAGGTTTCGAAGCGCGAACGCGATGCCGCTGACCGTCGTGTCGACGCCGGCCGAGAGGAAGGACCGGACCAACATCGCACCATCGTCGGGCGTCAGCCCGGCCGCGTCGGCAGCATCGTGGATCGCGGCACCGATGCCGTCGGGCCGCAGCGCGTCACGCGCGCACGTCGCGGTGACCCACGCGATCGTCTCGGCGGCATTGGCCATGGCCGCGCGGAAACGTTCGTTCTCCACCCCGTTGCCGTTGAAGACGAGGGAGCCATAGTCGAGCAGCCGGCGACGTGTCTCGTCGGTGACCTCGATGCCGAACGCGCGGGGGAACACCTCGGTCGGGAAGGGCTCGGCGAGATCGTGGACCCCGTCGAAGGTGCGACGCTCGAGCAGCTCGTCCACGATGCGAGTGGCGGCGACCGCGAAGACTCCTTCGAGCGACCGCAAGGCCTTGGGTGTCATCGTCCCCGCGACGACCTTGCGGTTGCGCGTGTGCTCTGGCGGGTCGGCCTCGACCAAGATGCTCGGCCGGCGCCACGGCTCACCCACAGCGAGGTCCGCGAGCCCGACGCCGTGCGCCGACGAATACGTCTCGTCATCACGAAGCGCCGCCATCACGTCGGCGTGCCGTGCGATCGCCCAGACGCCGTAGCGGTCGAGCCACACCGCGGGGCCGGCGTCGCGGATCAGCGTGAGGTCATCCCAGGGCTCCGCGACGAACTCATCGGAATACGGATCGACGTCAGTCGCTACGTGCGAGCTCAACGCCCTCAGCCGTCGACGCGTAGGACGACA
>DATKAS010000298.1:0-2383 GCA_035497855.1 Acidimicrobiales bacterium | reverse complement strand
GGACACATGTACGTGTACTTCACCTACGGCATGCACTGGTGCGCGAATGCAGTGTGTGGGAACGAGGGTGACGGCACCGCGGTGCTGCTCCGCGCGCTCGCTCCGATCACCGGGGTCCCTGCGATGCGAACGGCCCGCGGCGGCATCCGGCCTGACACCGCGCTGTGCAGTGGGCCCGCGAAGCTCTGCCAGGCGTTCGGCATCGACCGCCGGTATGACGGCATCGACTTGACCGTGGCCGCGAAGACCGCGCCGTGGATCGGCGACGACGGCACGGCGCCTCCTGAGGTGCCAGGCAACTCGGCCCGCATCGGCATCTCGGTCGCGGTCGACCACATGTGGCGGTGGTACGTCGTCGGCGATCCGAATCTTTCGAGGCGCGGTTGATCGTTCTGACACCATTTCGGCGTGGACCTGCTCGCTGACCTCGACGCACGCGGCCTCATCCACGATTCCACCGACCGCGACGCCTTGGCCAAACGGCTCGCTGACGGCCCGATCGGCGTCTACGTGGGCTTCGACCCCTCGGGCGACTCGCTTCATGCGGGCAACCTCATCGGGCAGATCACGCTGCGCCGGTTCCAGCTGGCGGGCCACAAGCCGATCGTGCTCGCGGGTGGCGCGACGGGGATGATCGGCGACCCGAGCGGCGTGTCGGAGGAGCGCAACCTCCTCGACCCCGCGACGCTGGCGAACAACCTCGAGAGCATCACGGTCCAGCTGGAGAAGCTGCTCGACTTCTCGCCGGGGCCGCATCAGGCCCGCCTGGTCAACAACTACACGTGGACTGCGCCCGTCGGCCTCCTCGACTTCCTCCGGGACACCGGCAAGTACGTCACGGTGAACCAGATGGTCGCCCGCGAGTCGGTCCGCGCCCGGATGGAGAGCGACTCCGGGATCTCGTACACCGAGTTCACCTACCAGCTGCTCCAGGCGTTCGACTTCTCGTGGCTGTACGAGCACGAGCAGTGCGAGATGCAGATGGGCGGCTCGGACCAGTGGGGCAACATCGTCACGGGGATCGACCTGATCCGAAAGCGCGTCGGCGGCACCGCATTCGGTCTCACCTGGCCGCTGCTCCTGAAGGCCGACGGCTCGAAGTTCGGGAAGTCTGCCGGGGGAGCGGTGTGGCTCGACCCTGCGCGCACCAGCCCGTACCAGTTCCGCCAGTTCTTCGTGCAGACAGACGACGCCGACGTCGAACGGATGCTGCTCTGGTTCACCCTGCTCCCGGTGTCCGAGATCGAGGAGGTCATGGTCGCCCAGCGCGAGTCGCCCGAACAGCGGCGCGCCCAGCGCCTCCTCGCCACGGCGGTCACGGCGATGGTGCACGGAGACGACGCCGCCCGGGCCGCAGACGAAGCCGCCGAGGTCCTGTTCGGAGGTGACCCGACGTCGGCGACGGTCGAGGCGCTCGAGGTCGTCGCCCGTGAGGCGCCGATCACCGAAGTGCCCCGAGCCGAGCTCGACGCGGGGATCGACCTGGTCAGTGTGCTCACGCGCACCGGTCTGGCGTCGTCCAACGGGGAGGCTCGCCGGCTCCTGTCCCAAGGCGGCCTCTCGGTGAACGGCCGCAAGGTGTCGGGCGACGACCGCCTCGGGGTCGACGACCTCCTCCACGGCCGATTCGTGGTCCTCCGAAAGGGTCGGAGCACCTACCATCTCATCGCCGAAAAACCTTGAAAAACCGGGCCGGAATGGCCCGGACCGAGTTGACAGGCCCTCAGGGTCTGGTAGGTTGACAACCCGCCTCGGGAGGCCGCTGCGAGCGACATCCCGGTCCAGCCGGTCCGCCGGCGGTCGACTCCCGAGCCAACGGCACCACCACCTCCCACGGGAGGCGCGTGCCGCAGAGCACCTGTGGCTCCTTGAAAACGGAAGAGAGGATGAAGAAAGCCAGTGCGGGCGACCGCGCGGGTGCCTTCGTGGTGTCCGTGGGGTCGTTCTTTGTCAATTCATCATCAAAGCTCGAGTGGGTCCCAACCTGCTCGAGCGCCAGTCGGTCAGGGGCTCAGCAGCCCGTGGCCGGCTCTCCGATCTTGGCCTTCGGGCCACGATCTCAACGGAGAGTTTGATCCTGGCTCAGGACGAACGCTGGCGGCGTGCTTCATACATGCAAGTCGAACGAGGTCCATCGAGTGGCAACACTCGTGAAGACCTAGTGGCGAACGGGTGAGTAACACGTGAGGAACCTGCCCCGATCTCTGGGATAACAGTGGGAAACCGCTGCTAATACCAGATGGGCTCGGACGACGACATCGCCGACCGAGGAAAGCTTTTGCGGACCGGGAGGGCCTCGCGGCCTATCAGCTTGTTGGTGAGGTAACGGCTCACCAAGGCTCCGACGGGTAGCTGGTCTGAGAGGACGACCAGCCACACTGGG
>DATKAS010000297.1:0-5247 GCA_035497855.1 Acidimicrobiales bacterium | reverse complement strand
GTAGCGGTGCTCCGGACCCTGGTAGCGCGTCGTCGCGTCACGACACCAGGAGCCGGACATGCACCCCATCTCCTCGCTCTCCGTCCTCTCGCTTCGCGGTCCGCCGTGCGGCGCGGGCTCCGGCCTCGAGCCCACCATCGCGTCGCTCAGCGGCGAGCTCGACATCTCGACCCTGCCGGACCTGTGCAAAAAGTTGGCCGCGCTCATCGCGTTCGGCGACGCCGATCTGATCCTCGACCTGTGTGACGTCGACTTCCTCGACGCGTCGGCCGCAGGCGTCCTGGTCCGAGCCGAGGAGTTCTTGACCGCTCGCTCGCGGTCTCTGGTGCTGCGATCTCCGCCTGCGTGTGCTCTGAGCGTCTTCGATCTGTGTGGTCTGTCGGATCTCGTCGAGCCCGACGGTCGGGGCCCCTAGGCGGTGCCCGGTGACCGGCGCGAACGAATCGTCGCACGACTCATCGGCTCGGAGCCCGGGGCAGAGACGGCGCGCCTGTGCCGGGTCTGTGCCGAGGTGACGGGCATGACGGGCGCGGGCATCATGCTCATGTCGGGCGACATCGCGCACGGCTCGCTCTGCACGACCGACGGCGTGAGCGCTCTCATCGAGCAGCTGCAGTACGACCTCGGCGAGGGGCCGTGCGTGGACGCCTACCAGCTCGACCGTCCGGTCCTCGAACCTGATCTCGCAGACCCGGCCGAGCCCCGATGGCTTGCCTTCACCGGGCCGGCCCTTGCTGCCGGTGCACGGGCAGTGTTCGGGTTTCCACTTCACGTCGGCGCCGCGCGGCTGGGGGCCCTCAACCTCTACAGCGATCGAGCCGGGTCTCTCGGCGGAGAGCAGCACGCCGACGCGTTGGTGATGGCCGAGGTGGCCGCCCAGACCGTCCTTCTTCTCCAGGCCGACGCGCCTCCGGGCCTCGTGGCCGCGGAGCTCGAAGCCGGCGCAGACTTCCAACTCGTCGTCCATCAAGCGGCCGGGATGGTGTCCGTCCAGCTCGGTATCACCGTCGCTCAGGCGCTGGTCCGGCTCCGGGCGTACGCGTTCGGAAACGACCGCGCTCTCACCGACGTCGCTCGAGACGTCGTCGCTCGAAGCCTTCGGTTCGATGCCTCCACCGGGGACAAGGGTTCCGCGTGAGAAACGGCCGCGTCGGTCTTACGATCGGGAGAGCCGATGCCTAGAGAAACGCTGCTCGCCCGGACACTCGTCGAGCTGGCCGACACGCTCGTCGCCGACTTCGACGTGGTGGATCTGCTGACGGCGCTCGCCGACAGCTGCGTCGACGTGCTCGACGTGGGAGCGGCCGGGATCATGCTCGCCGCACCGGACGGTGAGCTCCGCGTGATGGCATCGTCGTCCGAAGCCATGCGCGTGCTCGAGCTGTTCGAGCTCCAAGCGCGGCAAGGACCATGCCTCGAGTGCTACCGCACGGCCACCCCTGTCGTGAACCAAGATCTCGTGGTCGGCGACGACCGCTGGCCCGGCTTCGCGGCCGAGGCGCTCGCGGCGGGCTTCCACGCTGTGCACGCTCTGCCGATGCGGTTGCGGGGCACGGTCATCGGCGCGCTCAACCTGTTCCATGTGGAGCCAGGTGAGATGCGAAAGGCCGACATGGACGCTGCCCAGGCCTTCGCCGACGTCGCGACCATTGCCATCTTGCAACACCGCGCGGCGACCGAGGCGCACGTGTTGAACGAACAGCTCAACGCGGCCCTTCACACGCGCGTCGTGATCGAGCAGGCCAAGGGCATCGTGGCGGAACGCCAAGGCCTCGACATGGAGCGAGCCTTCGCGACCCTGCGGAACCACGCCCGGAACCACAACCTGCGGCTTGCCGACGTCGCCACCGCCGTCATCGCGGGGTCGCTCGCGCCGCCAGGCCTCGACTCGCTCCCCCGATGAAGCTCTGCGTCACGAAATCTCGAGTTGCACTGGCATCGGTGCTTCGGCGGCGAAGCCGGCTCGCCGCCCAGTGTGCACGGCGCGGTCGATGGTGATGGCGATGCCGGCAGCAGTGATCGACCACGCGACCGGCTGCTTGAGCGCCACGTAGGCGGGAAGCGGGAGCAACAAGAGGAGTGTGAAGGTCGCACCACCGATCGCGAGGTTGATGGCGGCCCACAGGAACGTCAGTCGCCGCAGCAGTCGCACCACGGAGGGGTGGGCGCGCATCTCGGGGGTCAGGGGCCAGAAGTCGTGCGCGAGCGCCTCGACGATCGGCCGTCGGAATGCGACGGAGGCGAGGAACACACAACCCACGACGAGCGACCCCATCACTTGCTGCGCGAAGTAGACGAACGTGCTTCCGCTTGCCACGGCCACGATCGTCCGGATGGTGATGCCCACGGCCGCGAGAACGAGCAGAGGCGAGACGCGGCGGCGGCAGACCAAGCGGGCCGCGACGGTGCCGTACAGCCAGAGGATCGCGACCCCATAGGCCGCTCCGATGCCGATCGTGACCAGCGCGCAATAGAAGAGCGCGGTCGGGATCAGCGACGCCTCGACGAGGCGTGGGGCCGAGCGGGCCACGACGGCGAAGAAGACGGAGAGCTTCGAGACCGCTGGCGGTGACGAGTTGGGGGACACAGGGCTCCTCGGTTCGCGCGTGCGATACCGAGGTCCGGAGCAACGCCACCCGCGTGACGACCGTACAGGGAGGAGCCTCGCCGGGGAAGTCGGCTGGTCAGGAGGTGCGCCGGTAGCCTGACGAGTGAGCGTCGCGTCGTCGAGCTGCTCGCTCCTGACGCGACCGTCGAAGAGGATGGCTCGGTGCACCGAAGATGTGTTCTGGTGCCACTTGGCCTTTCCGCGTTTCTGGCGGGGTGCGCCGTGCTGTACGAGGCGCGGGTCTTGCTGCAGCTCTCGGCGAGACCCGATCCTGACGCCGACCGCGACTTCCGGTTCCCCGGTGAGCGCACGCACTGGATCGCGACCCCCGACGGTGGTGAGCTCTTCGTCGAGGAGTGCGGAGCGGGTCGCCCGGTGCTCTTGCTTCACGGCCACGGTGCATCGATGCGCACCTTTTCCCTAATGGCTTCGCCCTTGGCCGCCGGGAATTGTCGGGTGATCGCGATGGACCAACGCGGATTCGGTCGGTCCTCGGCTGTGCCTCCGATGTTCGGCTTCCCCGGTCTGGTCGATGACGCGGCGACGGTGCTCGAAGATCTCGACCTTCGGAACGCGGTTGTCGTCGGCCATTCGATGGGCGGCGGCGTGGCCCTCGGCCTTGCCGTCGATCGCCCCGAGGTCGTCGCTCGACGAGTGGCGGCCATCGTGCTCGTCAACAGCTCGGGTCGCGGGCCCGCGGATCGTCCGCTCACTCGCGCCAAGGTGGCGGCGCTCGATTGGCGGTTCCTCGAGCGTCTCGGTCGGAACCCTCGGCACGGCCTCGTGCTGGCGCGAGCCAACTTCGGTCCCGAGCCTCGTCGGAGTCATGTCGACGCAGTGCGAGCGATCGGAAGCGACAGCCCGGTCGAGCGTCGTCGCGGTTTTGCCCGCCGGCTCCTCGGCATCGACCTGAGCCGAGCGCTCTCGCAGGTGCGGGTGCCGGTGCTCGTGCTGGCCGGCGCCGCGGACGTCGTCGTCCCGATCGAGGAGTCGCGGCGAACGGTGGACCTCATCCCCGGCGCGCGCCTCGAGACATTTGCGAACGCCGGCCACATGTTGCCGCTCGAGCGAAGCGACGAAGTGGCTGCGGAGATCCTCCGGCTGGCTGCTGAGGTCGACGAGCGATCAAGCTGAGGATCGACACCGTGCGATCGCTGCAGGCGTCGTCCAGTGGACGTCACGGGCCCAACCGAGCTGCTCGAACAACCGGATGGCCCGCGCCGAGGAGTCCCACTGGTGGGGGAGAACGCCATGGCGCGCGGATCGCGGGAACGCGTGGTGACCGTTGTGCCACGACTCGCCCATCGTGACCACTGCGAGTGCACCGACGTTCGTGCTGCGATCACCCGTCGCGAACGGCCGGCGGCCATAGACATGACAGAGCGAGTTGATGCTCCACGTCACGTGGTGCACGAGGAAGACGCGCACCCCGCCTGCCCAGAGCAGCGCGCTGAGCGCAGCCCAGATGGTGCCGCCCAACATCCAACCGATGGCGAAGGGTATGGCGAGCGACACGACACACCACATCGGGAACAGCGCGTTCATGACGACGATGTCGCGGTCGGCGAGAAGGTCCTTCGCGTGACGATCCCACGACGTCGGCTCGTGGTTGAACAGCCATCCGATGTGCGCGTGCCAGAGCCCGTGCAACGGCCGCCGGACGCCGTGGGGGGAATGCGGGTCGCCGTCGCGGTCGGAGAAGACGTGGTGGCGCCGGTGGTCGGCGACCCATCCGATCGGTCCGCCTTCGAAGGCCATCGACCCGGCGCCGAGGAGCGCGAGCTTGAGGGGTCGGATGGCCACGAACGACTTGTGGGCGAGCAACCGGTGGAAGCCGACGGTGATCCCGTGGCCCACGAGAAAGAACAGCGCGACCGCGAGGAGCGCGTCGCGAGTACGGAGCCCGTGCCCCCAGAACGCGAGCACCGCGTACAGCAACGCCGCGAACGGTGCCGCAACGACGAGGATCGTGATCGCTCGTTCGCCTCGACCGACAGGGCGGTCCGCCGGCGGCTCTTCAGGGAGCGCGACCGTGGCGGGCGCGGGCAGAAGATCGATGGGCATGCTGGCTCTCCTCGTGACCACCCGTCCCGGACGGGAACGGAGAAGCGCGACCGAGGTTCAGAGCCGCTGCCACCGCGCTGAGTCACCAAACGCGGTTCTCGCCAGAATAAACGCTGGGCTCAGCCGGCGTGCACCAGGGAGCGGGCGTGCTGAAGCGTGGAGAGCAGGGCGAGGGTCGACTCCGCACCCTGGTTGCGGTTCGGCCCGTGCGCTTCGAGGCCGTCGAAGCCGCCACCGGTCATTGGATCCCACATCACGTGGCCACCGTCGTTGTCGCCGTGGAACCAGGCCACCGCTCGCTCGACGCCGGCCGCCCATGCCGGGTTGTCGCCGTCGAGGCGAGCGGCTCGTACGCATGCGTCGGCGAGCGCCGCGACCTCGATCGGTTGCTGAGCGAAAGCCGGCCGTCGGGCCCCCGGAGCCGCGCCACCGGCTGGCGTGACGGAGAAGTGCCCGTCGCGGGTCTCGTGATCGAGCAGCCATCCGAGGAGGTCGAGGCCGCGCCGCAGAACGGCCGGACGCTGCAGGAGGCTGCCTGCCGCGATCAGTGACTCGGGAATGACCGCGTTGGCATA
>DATKAS010000296.1:0-6148 GCA_035497855.1 Acidimicrobiales bacterium | reverse complement strand
AGGCCATCGGCGTGAGGTCCTGGGCTTCGTCGACGACGATGTGCCCGTAGGTGCGGATCTCCTCGGGCTCGTTGCCGTTGCGAGGGGGCCGCGGGCCGAGCAGCTCGAGTGCTTCGTCGAGCAAAGGGACGTCGGCGTCGGTCCACTCGACCTCGTCGATGTGCGCAGACCGGGGGCGAACGAGCGACGTGATCTCGTCGTCGGCGAGCGCGCCACGCGCGGCGAGCCGCACCAGGGCCGCCGATCCGAACAGGTCGTGCAGGAGCTGCGCGGGGGTGAGCACCGGCCACATCGCCTCGAGCGCGGCCCGCACCTCGTCGGTGGACCGGGTGCGCTCGCGGACGGTGCCGGAATCGATCTGTTCGCGGCTGCTCGCGGCGAGGGCGTCGAACACCGCCTGCTCGACGAACTTGCGCGCCGCGTTGTGCTGGTGCGCTCGACGCGCGGCGCCGCGCACGATGCGTCGGGACGTCTCGACGTCGAGCCGAAGCGAGCTGAGGCCGAACGGCACGACGAGGTCGCGCGTCAGCGCACGTTGCCGGTCACGCACAGCGTTCGCGAGCAGCCGCGCCATGCGCACGTCACCCTTGGCGCGCGCGACCGCGGGCCGCTCGGTGGCCTGCACCCGCACGGCGGGCACGAGGTCCGCGAGCACGACTTGCTCCACCCCGGTCTCGCCGAGTGACGGAAGCACTCGCTGGATGTAGCGAAGGAAGACGCGGTTCGGTCCGACGACGAGCACGCCCTGGTCTTCGAGCGGGAACCGGTAGGTGTAGAGGAGGTACGCGGCTCGGTGCAGCGCCACGACGGTCTTGCCCGTGCCCGGGCCGCCCTGCACGACGAGCACGCCGGGGAGCGGCGAGCGGATGATCTCGTCCTGCTCTGCCTGGATCGTCGCGACGATGTCGCCGAGCTGGCCTGTGCGGGACTGCTCCAGGGCGGCGATGAGCGCACCCGGCCCGACGAGGCCGCGCTCGTCGCCGTTGCCCGATCCGTCGAACAGCTCGTCTTCGATCCCGACCAGCGTGCGGCCCTTGAGAGCGAAGTGGCGGCGGCGGGCGAGGCCCATCGGGGCGCGCCCCGTCGCCCGGTAGAACGGCTCGGCGACCGGGGCTCGCCAGTCGACCACAACCGGCTCCTGGCGCTCGTCGGCGACGGCCAATCGCCCGATGTGGAACGCCTCGCCGGTCTCACGGTCGATGCGACCGAAGACCAGGGCGGCATCGCCGATCTCGAGGTGAGCGAGCCGGTTGCGCACCGTCTCTTCGATCACGTCCCGCTCGTAGCGGGCCTGATGCGTGCCGCCGCGACCGACCTCGGTCAGCCCCCGAAGGCGCAGTGCCTGCTCTCGGGCCCGATCGAGGCAGTCGTAGGCATGCTCGATGTAGGCCTGCTCCTCAGCGAGCTCAGGGTGTTGGGACATCGACCGTCCGGAGGCGGAGAGGGGGAATCAAGCCTACCGGCGGGCGGAGGCAGATCTACGGCACCATGGCGCCATGTCGGTCGCGCACGCGAGTCCCTACGGTCCGCTCGTGGAGACCCGGCTCGGCGTGCTCTCGTGGAACCTCTGGGGCAGGTTCGGACCGTGGGAGGCACGCCGGCCCGCCATCCTGTCGACGATCTCAGCCCTCGATCCCGACATCGCATGCTTGCAAGAGGTCTGGGGGGCGCCCGACGCGAACATGGCCGAGCTGGTCGCCGAGCGGCTCGGCTTCCACCAAGTCTTCTCGTGCAACGACGACGGGCCAGTGCACTCGGGCAACGCGATCGTGAGCCGCTGGCCGATCCTCCGCACGGACTGGCGCCCGTTGCCCGACGACGGTGAGCCCGACGAGCGCCGCACCGTGCTGTTCGCCGAGATCGACGGTCCCCGGGGCCCGATCCAGGTGTTCTGCACCCATCTCAACTGGCGGTTCGACCACAGCGCGGTTCGACAGGAGCAAGTGCGGATGATCGGTGCGTTCGTGGACGCGCACCGTCCCCGTGCGTACCCACCGATTCTCTGCGGTGACATGAACGCGGCACCGGACAGCGACGAGATCCGCATGCTCACCGGCCGCGCCGGCGTCGTCGCACCGAAGCTCGTGTTCCACGACGCGTGGGAGGTCGCAGGCGACGGCCCCGGCATGACCTGGTCGAACGACAACCCCTACGCGGCGCTCGATCTGGAGCCGGCGCGGCGCATCGACTACGTGTTCGCGGGATGGCCGAAGCGCGGTGGGCTCGGGCACGTCGTGCGCGCCGAAGTCGTCGGCACGGGCCCGGTCGACGACGTCGTGCCCTCGGACCACTACGGCGTCCTCGCCGAGCTGCGCTACTGACCGCTCAGTCCGGCTCGATCGCGCCGATCAGCTCGAGGATGCGGGTGGGCGGCAAGTGCTGCTCGGTGATCGTCACCCCGAACGGCACGAGCGCGTCTTCGATCGCGTTGCACAGCGTCGGGGGCGACACGATCATCCCGCCCTCCCCGACGCCGCGGAAGTTCACGTCGGGGTCGAGCGGCACGGTCTCGAGGTGGTGGATCTCGATGCGCGGGATCTCGGTCGCGGTCGGCAGCAAGTAGTCCATGAACGTGCCGGCGAGGAACTGCGCGTTCTCGTCGTACGCGGATCGCTCGAGGAGCACTGCACCGATCCCCTGCGCCACACCGCCTCGCACTTGCCCTTCGACGATGGCGGGGTTGATGAGCGCGCCGCAGTCCTCGACCACGATGTAGCGCTCGATGCGCACCTGCCCCGTCTCGACATCGACTTCGACGATGGCGCAGTGAGTGCCGCCGGACCATCCGCCTTCTCCACCGTCGAACGAGCCGCTGACTTCGAGTGGCTCGGGCGCGCGGGCCGAGACCTCGGCGAGAGAGATCGCGCTCACCGGCACGCCGCGCACGGCGACCTTGCCGTCGGTGAGCTCGAGGTCGCCCGCGCTCGCTTCCAGCAGGTCGGCCGACACGTCGAGGATGCGCTCGCGCATCGCGCGCGCGGTGTGGAGCGTGGCGCCTCCGGCCATCGTCGCGGCGCGGCTGCCACCGGTCATGCCCATCGGCACCACGTCGGTGTCGCCCACCACGACGCGCACCTGCTCGAACGGCACCCCGATCTCGTCCGCGGCGATCTGGGCCAACGTGGTCTCGTGGCCTTGGCCATGCGGCATCTGCCCGGTGAAGACCGAGACGGTGCCATCGGGCTCGAGCCGCATGCGCATCTGCTCGGGGCCCATGATCCCGCCGCCCCCGCCCCCGTCGCGCGGCCCCGGAGCCGCCTCGATGTAGGTCGCGAACCCGATCCCGAGATGGCGTCCCTCGGCGCGCGCGCTGGCCTGACGCCGGCGGAACGAGGGCAGATCGACGATCTCCGCCATGCGCTCGAGTGACTCACGCGTGGTGACGCCGACGAGGCTGCGGCCCGTGACCATCTTCAGCGGCGGCTCGCCGCGCGTCACCACGTTGCGCAGTCGCAGGTCGAGCGGCTCGATGCCGACCTCGCGGGCGACGATGTCGAGCAAGCGCTCCCTGGTGAAGGTCTCGGCCGCCCACGGCCCGCGGTACGCGACGTAGGTCGCCTTGTTCGTGACGGTCGCAGTGAAGGTGAAGCCGATCGCCGCGATCTTGTAGGGACCGGGGAGCATCGTCTCGATGAGGCCGCTGATCATCGACCCCATGCCCGGGTAGGCACCGGTGTCGACGGTCATGGCCACCTTGAGGCCGAGCACGTCGCCCGCGTTCGTGACCGCGGCGTCGGCGACCATGCTCTCTTCGCGCGCGTGACCCGAGAACATGAGGTGCTCGCGTCGATCCTCGGCCCACTTCACCGGACGTTCCAGCGCGCGCGACGCAGCGGCACACGCGATCTCCTCGCGGGCGGCTCCGAACTTCAGCCCGAAGGATCCGCCGATGTCGCCGCAGAGGACGCGCACTTTGTCGGGCGGCAGCCCGAGCTGGGTGCACAACGCCATGCGGGTGAGGTGCACGCCCTGGTTCGAGCCGTGCACAGTGAGCGTCCCGGTGTCGGGATCGAAATCCGAGACGCTGCCACGACACTCCATCGGCACGTTCTGATGGCGGTGCTGGTCGATCTTCGCTGACACGACCCGATCAGCGGCCGCGAACGCGCCATCGAGATCGCCGTGTGACGAGGAACGTGCGTTCACCAGCACGTTGCTTCCCGCATCGGCGAAGACCGGCACGCTGTTGGGGTCGAGGGCATCGGCTGAGGACGCCACCGGAGGCAGGTCCTCGTAGTCGACTTCGACGAGCTCGGCAGCGTCCTCGGCGAGGTACTTCGTCTCAGCCACGACCAGAGCGACGGGATCGCCGACGAGGCGCACCTTGTCGGTGGCGAGGATCGTGAACGCGGGCGACGGCATGCCCGGGAACAACGTCGGCGGCGGCGCGCCCGGGGCGAGCAGCTCCTGCAGCTCGGCGCCGGTGTAGACGGCAACGACGCCGGGGAGGGCCCGGGCTTGGTCCACGTTCACCGCAGTGACGAGCGCGTGCGCGACGGGGCTGCGCACGAACGCTGCGTGCAGCATGCCCGGGAGGTGGATGTCGTCGACGTAGCGCCCCGAACCGGTGAGGATGCGGCGATCCTCGGATCGAGGGACGCTCTCGCCGACGAAGCGCGGCACGGGCACCACCGTGCTCATCGGCCCGCTCCCGCCGCCGCGAGCACGCCGTTGACGATGGTCTCGTAGCCGGTGCATCGACACAGGTTCCCGGAGAGGGCCTCACGGACCTCGGGCTCCGTCGGGCTCGGGTTCTCTGCGAGCAAGGCCGTGATCTGCATCAGGAAGCCCGGCGTGCAGAACCCGCATTGGAACCCGTGCGAGCCGCGCAGGGCCTCTTGCAGCGGGTTCATCGCGTCGCCGTCAGCGAGCCCTTCGATCGTCGTGATGCTCGCTCCGCGCGCCTGCACGGCGAGCATCAGGCACGAACGGACGGGCTCGCCGTCGACCAGCACCGTGCAGGCACCACACACGCCGTGCTCGCACCCGAGGTGCGTGCCCGTGAGCTCGAGGTCTTCACGGAGGAAGTCGGCGAGTGTCTTGCGCGGTTCGGCCTCGCCGCGACGCGACTGGCCGTTGACGTCGAGGGTGATCGGGATCAGGTCGGTCATGACGCGTCCTTCGCTCGGTCGGAGGCTTCGGTGAGAGCTCGGCGGACCAGCACCTCCGCGACCGAGCGTCGGTACGCGGCGGTGGCGTGGAGGTCAGCGCTCGGGTCGAGGTCTCGCACCGCCAGCGCGGCGGCCTCGTCGATCGAGACGCCGGCTTGCATCGCGGCTTCGGCCTCGCGCGCCCGCACCGGCCGGTCGGCGACGTTGATCATCGCGATGCGCACGTCGCCCGGCGCGACCGTTGCGACGGCGGCGACCATCGCGAAGTCACCGTGCCGGCGCGCCATCTCCTGCACCGACACACCTGTGCCAGGCGCCGCCTTCGGGAACGTGACGCTCGTCAGCACTTCATCCGGTGTGAGCGCGGTCGTGAAGTAGCCCTCGAAGAAGTCGTCGGCTGCGATCACCCGCGAGCCTCGCGTGCTGCGCACCTCGAACGTCGCGTCGAGCGCGAGCGCAACCGCGGGGAGCTCCGCGGCGGGGTCGGCGTGCGCCAGGCTCCCCCCGATCGTGCCCCGGGTGCGGATCGCCGCATGGCCGATGTACGGCACCGCGGCGGAGAGCAGTGGGACGAGGCGCGCGACCTCGGACGAACGCTCGACCGCTCGATGGCGCGTCATGGCGCCGATCGTGACCGCGCCGTTGGCGCTGATCGACGACAGCTCCGCGACACCGTTGAGGTCGATGAGCGCAGTGGGGCGAGCGAGGCGCAGGGAGAGCAGCGGAATGAGGCTCTGCCCTCCCGCGAGCACCTTCGCGTCCTCGCCGTGCTCGGCGAGCGCGGCAACCGCCTCGTCCAGCGAAGCGGGGGCGACGTAGACGAACGGCGCCGGCTTCATCCGACGCTCAACGGGAGCTTCGCAAGGCCGCGCAACGAGATGCGAGGTGCCCACTCCGGATCACCGGCGCACTCGAGAGTGGGGAAGCGGCGCAGCAGTCGCCCGATCGCGAGCTGGCCTTCGAGCCGGGCAAGCGACGCGCCCAGGCAGAAGTGGATGCCGGAGCCGAACGCGAGATGCGACGCCGCGTTGGGTCGG
>DATKAS010000295.1:0-6095 GCA_035497855.1 Acidimicrobiales bacterium | reverse complement strand
GTTCGCGCCCGAGGACGGCACCTCGCTGCGCAGCCTGCGCGTGGGCGACCACGTCAAGGTGCTGCCAGCGCACGTCGATCCGACGATGGCGATGCACGAGCGCGTGCACATCGTGAGCGGCGACGACGTGATCGACACGTGGGCGATCGACCTGCGCGGGTGGTGAGGTCAGGCGAGCTTCTCGGCCAGTGCACGAAGCGCTCGGCCTCTGTGCGACATCGCGTGCTTCTCGGCGTCTGACATCTCCGCGAACGTGCGGCCGTCCCCTTCGTCGGGAATGAACACCGGGTCATAGCCGAATCCGCTGTCGCCGAGCGGCTCGGGAGCGATGTGGCCGCGCACGATCCCTTCGGCGAGCGCCTCTCGCCCATCCGGCCAGCACACCATCGCGACGGTGATGAACCGCGCTGTTCGCTGCTCAGCGGGGACGCTCCGAAGCGACTCGAGCAGCAGCGCCACGTTGTCCGCGTAGGTGGCGTCGATTCCGGCGTACCGCGCCGTGTGGACGCCCGGTGCCCGCCCCAGGAAGTCGACCTCGAGGCCGGTGTCGTCGGCGAGCGCGGGCAACCCGACCGCCGTCGCGATCGCCATCGCCTTGAGGCGAGCGTTTCCCTCGAGCGTGTCAGCAGTCTCCTCGACATCGGGCACGGTGGTCGGACGCGGCTCGACCTCGATGCCGAGCGGGCCCACGATCTCGAGGATCTCCTTCACCTTGTCGGGGTTCGCGCTGGCGACGACGACTCGCACTGCTCGCCCTCAGCGGGCCGACGGCGGGTCGGCGAGCAGCTCTTCCTGCAAGGCAAAGATCTCCCGGATGCCCTTCTCCGCGAGCTCGAGGAGCGCGTCGAGCTCGCTGCGCGAGAACGCGATCCCCTCCGCGGTTCCCTGCACCTCGACGAACCGTCCCGACGAGATCATGACGACGTTCATGTCGACCTCGGCCTTCGAGTCCTCCACGTACGGAAGGTCGAGCGCCGGCTCGCCGTTCACGACGCCGACGGAGATCGCCGCACACCGCTCGGTGATCGCATGCTGCTTGATCGTGCCGGCCATGACGAGCCGGCTGATCGCGTCGTGCAACGCGAGGTATCCCCCACAGATCGATGCCGTGCGTGTGCCGCCGTCGGCCTGCAACACGTCACAGTCGACGATGACCTGGCGCTCGCCCAGCGCTCGCATGTCGGTGACGGCGCGCAGCGAGCGACCGATGAGACGCTGGATCTCCTGCGTGCGCCCCGAGACCCGGCCGCGAGCCGCCTCGCGCTCGATGCGCTCGGGCGACGACCCCGGGAGCATCGAGTACTCCGCGGTCACCCAGCCCTTGCCGCTGCCCCGCATCCAGCGCGGCGTGTCCTCGTCGACCGACGCCGTGCAGAGCACCCGGGTGCGACCGAACGACACGAGCGCTGAACCAGACGCCATCTCGGTGTAGTCGCGTTCGAAGGTGATCGGCCGCAGCTCGTCATGAGCGCGGCCGTCAGGTCTGGGCATGTGGGCTCCTCCGAAGGCTCATGCGGTGAACGTCTTGCCGGGGATGGCAACACCGACGCCGCGGCCGAACGCCTCGGCGGCCTCGTCCTCGTGGCGCCTCGGGTCCGACGTCGGCCAGAAGTGCGTGACGACGAGGGTCCGCACGCGCGCGTCGGCCGCGGACTGGCCCGCCTGGCGCGCGGAAAGATGCGGCGCGGTGCCTTCCGCCTCGGCGAGCAGCGTCGCTTCGCAGATCGCGAGGTCGGCGTGCGGGCCGAGCGCCTCGAGCGACCACTCCGGTCCGGTGTCCGCGGAGTACAGCAGGGACTTCCCTTCCGCTTCGATACGCATCGCGAGCGTCTCGACCGGGTGGTCGGTGCGGCTGAACGTGAAGTCGAGGTCACCGATCGTGATGCGGTCACCGTCCGAGACGATCCCCCAAGAGAACGTCGGCTCGGACGACTCGCCACACACGATGTCGACGAGCTCGCGCACGGCCGACGTCGAGTACACCGGCACGCCCTCGCGCTGGAAGCCGTACTTGAACGCGTTGCGCAGCACGCCGAGCTCACCCCAGTGATCGGGATGGCTGTGGCTCACGACGACGGCGTCGAGCGCGCTGACGTCGATGTGCTCCTGCAGGTTGCCCAGCGTGCCCGGACCGGTGTCGACCCACACGCTCGTGCCACCCCCGCGCACGAGATAGCCACTGCAGGCGCCACCCGGCCCTGCGTAGGTGCCCGAGCAGCCGAGGATCGTGACGCTCAGCCCCACGACAACGGTTCCGCGTGGTCGAGCTCGGGACCGAGCAAGCGTCGCCCGATCTCCTCGAACCACGCCACGTCCCCCGACGAGAGGAACCGTTGGGTGGCGGGCGTGCACTCGCTCGTGCGCGCGAGGCCTGTCGCATCGAGGACGTCGCGCACCTCGAACGCGGTCTCGTCCGCCGACGACACGAGGGTCACGTCGCGTCCCATCACGTCACTGATCGTACGAGCGAGATAGGGATAGTGCGTGCAGCCGAGGAGCAGCGCGTCGACGCCCGCGTCGCAGACCGGTGCGAGCAATCGCTCGGCGAGCACGGTCACCTGATCGCCAGTCGTCTCGCCGCGTTCGACGAACTCCACGAACCCGGGACATGCGGCACACGTCAGCTCGACCTTCGCCTCCGTTGAGGTCACGGCGCGCTGGTACGCGCCGGAGCCGATCGTCCCCACGGTGCCGATGACGCCGACGCAACCGTTGCGGGTCGCGGCGATGAGCGCGCGCACGCCGGGTTCGATCACCCCGACCACCGGGACGGGCAGCTCGACGGTGAGCTCGTCGAGCGCCGCCGCAGCGGCCGTGTTGCACGCGACGACGACGGCCTTCACATCGAACCGCTCGACGAGGGTCGCCCCGATCTCCAGCGCGAACCCACGCACCTCGTTCTGGGGACGATGCCCGTAGGGGTAGCGGCCCGTGTCGCCGATGTACACGAGGTGCTCGTCGGGCAGCAGGTCGATCACGGCTCGAGCGACGGTGAGGCCACCGAACCCGGAGTCGAACATCCCGATCGGGCGGTCGTCGGCCACCCCGAGAGGCTACGGGCGTCGAGTCAGAAGTAGATGATCTTCTTGGCCCGCTCCTCGACCTCGTCGAGGTCGTCGGTCCAGGCGCCGGTCGAGAGGTACTTCCAGCCGCCGTCGCAGACGATGTAGACGATCACGCCTTCGTCGATGCGTTCGGCGACTCGAGCGGCGCCCGCGAGCGCTGCACCCGCGGAGATCCCCGAGAACACGCCGACGTCGGCCATGCGCCGCGTCCACTCGAGCGACTCGCGGGGCCGCACGATGCGCTTGCCATCGAGCAGCTCGGTGCCGTGCCACATCTCGTACACCGGAGGGATGAAGCCCTCGTCGAGGTTGCGAAGCCCCTCCACCGCTTCACCGACCGGCGGCTCGACTGCCATCACCTTGATCGCGGGGTTGCGCTCCTTCAGGTAGCGGCCGACGCCCATCAACGTGCCGCTCGTGCCGAGGCCGGCGACGAAGTGCGTGACCTCGGGGCAGTCCCGCCAGATCTCGGGACCAGTGCCCTCGTAGTGCGCACGCGGGTTCGCGTCGTTGCCGTACTGGTAGAGGAAGCACCACTCGGGATGCTCCTCTGCCATCGCCCGCGCTCTGCGCACCGCGCCGTTCGACCCCTCCCCGCCGGGCGTCGACACGATCTCGGCGCCGAACACCTCGAGCAGCTGTCGTCGCTCGATCGACACGTTCTCGGGGAGCACGATCGTGATCGGGTAGCCCTTGATGCGGGCGATGCCTGCGAGGGCGATGCCGGTGTTCCCCGAGGACGGCTCGAGGATGCGCTGGCCGGGGCCGAGCGATCCGTCCTTCTCCGCCGCCTCGATCATCGCCAGTGCGATGCGGTCCTTGACCGAGCCGAACGGGTTCTGGCTCTCCAGCTTGGCGAGGATGCGGACGTTCGGGTTCGGGCTGAGCGTGCTCACGTCGACCAGCGGCGTGTTGCCGATCATCTCGAGCACCGAACCGAACGCCGCAGCCATCGACTGAAATGCTATCGGTCAGGTCAGGTTTACCCGATCCGCTCGATGGCGAAGGGCACCGAGGTCGGATGGGCCGAGAAGCGGCCGAGCACCACGCGCAGTGGGCTCGCCTGCACGCCGTTGATGTTCGTGTTCACAGTGATCCCAGCGCCGCAGCGCACGCGGAAGTCCACGCCGTCGAGCCCTCCGTAGTTCGTGAACCGCATGAGGAGCGTCGTGCCGTCGTTGATCAGCACATCACCCTGCTCGGTCAGCCGTTCCACGCCGTACAGCCCGCTCGGTGCGGAGATCTTCACCTCGAACACCTGCTTGTCGGTGCCGCGATGCGTCACCCGAAGGTGCCATCCATAGCCGTCGTGCCACAGGTACACGCCCTGTGCGCCTCGAGGATGCACCCCGGCGGGCCGGCCGTCGACCCAGCCGGGCCAGTGGCCTGCGGGGCAGGACGTGTTGTCCGCTGCGGCTTCGGGCGTCGTCGTGCTCGTCTGCGCGCCGGCCGGGCCGGCCGCGAGGGCGAGAGTTCCGAACGAGACCGCGCCTGCGAGTGCGATCCCCATCAGTCGTGTGCGCTTCATGTCTTGACCTCCTGAGAGCTGTTGCCTCAGAAGGTGGCCGTCACCTGTGGTCAGGTTGCGAGCAACAGATGAGGGATGTGTGAGCGGTAGCGTCCGCCGCATGACCCGGACGGTGCTGCACGGGGGGATGGTGTTCGACGGCAGCGGTGCAGCTGCTTCCCCCGCCGACGTGCTGATCGAGGACGGCAAGATCGTCGACGTCGCCGGCCAGCTCGACGGTGACGAAGGCGTCGACATCAGCGGCAAGTGGCTGGTACCGGGCTTCTTCGACTGTCACACGCACGTGATGTTCGGCCCCGACCTCATGGACGTCTCTCGCCGCCTCAACACGCCGTTCTCGACCCGCTTCTACGACGCGGTGCACAACCTCGACGCGACGCTGCGCCAAGGGATCACGACGATCCGCGACGCAGCGGGCGCCGACCTCGGTGTGAAGACCGCGGTAGAGCGCGGGCGCATCAAGGGTCCGCGCATGCAGATCTCGATCGCCATGCTCAGCCAGACGGGCGGTCACGGCGACGGTTGGACGTTGTGCGGCGCGGACCTGGCGCTGGGCGGCGAGTATCCGGGGATGCCGAAGGCCGTCGTCGACGGTCCCGACGCGATACGCCAAAAGGTGCGCGAGCTGTTGCGCGCAGGTGCCGACGTCATAAAGGTCGCGACGTCGGGCGGGGTCCTGTCACCTCGCGACGACCCGCGCCACGGCCACTTCCGTGACGACGAGCTCGAGGTGCTCGTGGCGGAGGCCACCGCTGCGGGCAAGTACGTGATGGCACACGCGCAAGCGAACGAGGGGATCAAGTCGGCGATCCGCTCGGGCATCCGCTCGATCGAGCACGGCATCTACCTCGACGACGAGGCGATCCAGATGATGATCGACCGCGGCACCTATCTCGTTCCGACCCTGTCTGCACCGCGCGGTGTGTTCGCTGCACGCGATGCGGGCATCCCCGTCCCGGACGTGTTCATCAAGAAGTGCGAGATGGTGATCGAGATCCACAGCGAGTCGATTCGCACAGCGATCGCCGCGGGGGTCAAGGTCGCGATGGGCACCGACTCGGGTGTGTGCCCTCACGGGCAGAACCTGCGCGAGCTCGGGCTCATGGCCGACTGCGGCATGTCACCCACCGATGCTCTCGTCGCGACCACGCGAACGGCTGCCGAGCTGCTCGGCATCGGCGATCAGCTCGGCACGATCGACAAGGGAAAGCGCGCCGACTTCGTCGTGATCGACGGCGACCCGCTCGAGCTCGACAAGCTCCCCGACCGCGTCTGCCAGGTCTGGAAGGACGGCGTGCGCGTCGTCGACGCAACCGTTTGAGCGCCAGCCCGACGCATCGTCGCTCTGGAGCTCAAACGGTCAGGGTCAGCCCTCGAGGGCGACCTGCTCTTCGGTGATCTGGCTGTCGACGATGCGATAGGAGCGCAGCACGGGCGCCTCCTGCTTCAGCGACACGATCACGTAGTGCCACTCCGGATCGGGTGCCTGCTCCACATCCGTC
>DATKAS010000294.1:0-2541 GCA_035497855.1 Acidimicrobiales bacterium | reverse complement strand
CACGAACCGCCAGTCGGAGGTTCGGGCTGTGTCGAACTCGGCCGTGACTCGCATCGCCCCATCTTCGTCACCGACGCCCTCGGGGATCAGTGATTTGCATCACCATCAGGTGCGGACGTGCGTCGCTTCTTCCGACCTGATCGGACAACGCTCGTAGAGTGCCGCGCGTGACGGACGCCATCGATCTTTCCTCTCTGTTCACGCTCGATGGGCGAGTCGCTGTGGTGACGGGCGCGTCATCAGGGTTGGGCGACCGATTCGCCCGCGTGCTCCACGCCGCAGGCGCGACTGTCGTGGTCGCGGCTCGCCGCAAAGAGCGTCTCGACGCGCTCGCCGACAGCCTGCCCGGCGCGACAGCGGTGGCGTGCGACGTGTCCGAGACGCTGGACCGCGAGCGCCTGATCCGAGATGTCGTCGAGCGTCACGGCACGATCGACGTCCTCGTGAACAACGCGGGGATGGGGCACACGGTGAGCATCGAGGACGAGACGCTCGAGGTCTTCCGCACCGCGATCGAGGTCAACCTCACCGCGATCTGGCATCTCTCGAAGCTGGCGGGCGAGGTCATGGTCGGGCAGCGTCGCGGCTCGATCGTCAACATCGCCTCGATGCTCGGCGTCGTCGCGTCCACGCCCGTCAAACAGGCGCACTACGCCGCGAGCAAGGGCGCAGTGATCAACCTGACCCGCGAGCTTGCCTGCCAGTGGGCGCGCAAGGGCGTGCGGGTCAACGCGCTCGCGCCGGGATGGTTCCCGACGGAGATGACAGCGGGGATGGACACCGACGAGGCCGCTGTGAGCTTCGTGAAGACCCACTGCCCGATGGCTCGCATGGGAGAGGTCCGCGAGCTCGACGGCGCGCTCCTCCTGCTCGCCAGCGACGCCGGCAGCTACATCACCGGCGAGACCCTCCTCGTCGACGGCGGCTGGACCGCCCGCTAGCCGAGCTGACCCCTCTCAGCGTTCTCGCGCGGATAAGCCGCCAGTTTTGGCGGGTTGGTCCGACCAGTTCGGCGGATCCGATGTCGGCCGGGTTCTCGACACCCTCCTTGTCGAGCATCGCCTTGTAGGAGGGGAGCGTCGGGTAGATCGCCAGCGACTTCGCGATGCGCTCGCGGGCGGCCCGATGCGCACGCGCGCACCCTAGGGGAGCCTCAGCTCGCGAGCACCCTGGCGCTGGCGAGCATGTCGCGGGCGAATGCCTCGTCGCCCTCCACCTCGAAGTCGAGCTCACCGACGTCGAGGTGCCGACCGGCGATGCGGCAGAAGCCGAGTGCGTCGATGACGACGAGCGCGTCCTCTTCACCGGGATCGGGCTGCTCGGTCGCGGTGGACACGACGAACGTGCCGCCCCCGGCGCCCGTGAGCACGAGGCGGGCGGTGCGATCGGGGTGGGGCGTGCCGACGTAGCCGAGCGTGAACGGGAGGACCCCGCCAGCGAGCCGGCACATCGCGGACAGCTCGTCGCTGCCAGGCACCAACGGATCATGGCCCACCGCACGGCGGATGTCGTCGACGTGGGCCCACAGCTCGAAGCTCGCGGCGACGAGCGCTGTCGCTCGCGGCACCTCGAAGCCGTAGTACTGCGTCGTCGTCGAGAGGGAGCTCGTGTCGAGGGTCGCGGCGTGCGTGGCGAGCGCGTTGAACGCGTCGGTGAACGCGGCCGCTGTGTCGACGGGCGATGCGCTGCGCTGTGCGTCGATGTACGGCTGCGTGAAGGCGACGTGCTGAGCGAGCGGAAGGTCGTGGATCGCCTCGTCGCGTCCGAGCGCGCCGTCGAGGTAGCGCGCGGCGCCGACGAGGTGGCCGACCATCTCCTGCACGTCCCACTCGCGGCGCAGCAACGGGGCGCACCACTCGGCGGGGTTCAGCCGCTCGATCTCGGCGACGCTCGCTGTGACGCCGCGGCGGAAGATCTCGACGGGGTCGACCGGCACAGTCGGATCAGGGTCCACACCGAAGCCTGCGGGGCGCTGCTGCTGTGCGGCGCCGAGCACGCGGTTGCGGAGCTCGCTTGCCGGTGTCTCCGCGGCGAGCGAGCCGAGCAGCGCGGCGGCCTCCTGCAAGCGGGCGGCTTCGGCCGCGGCCGCGGGGTCGGCACCCAGCCTCGACTCGACAGCGGCACGCTCGTCGGCGTCGAGCGCATCGAGGGCCAGCGCGGCCAGCTCGTGCTCGAAGTCTTCGTTCAGTGCCATGAGATGCCTTCCACGTCGAGTGTGTCCGCCAGCTTGCGCAACGCCAACCGCATGCGCGACTTCGCTGTTCCTTCCGGGATGCCGAGGATCTCCGCCACCTCGACGTAGGTCTTGCCTTCGAAGTATGCGAGGTTCACGCACGCGCGCTGCTCCTCGGGGAGGCCTTGCACCGCCGCCCGCACGCGTTCTCCGACCCAGAGCGAGCTCACCGCTTCGTCGATGTCAGGAGGTGCGCTCGGAGGTTGCGCGGCCATCGCATCGGCTCGCCGGCGAGACGCTTCCTCGCGGCGCACCCGATCGACCGCGCGGCGATGCGCGAGCATGCCGAGCCACGCGGCGAGCGTGCC
>DATKAS010000293.1:0-6270 GCA_035497855.1 Acidimicrobiales bacterium | reverse complement strand
CGCACGAGCGCGTCGACGGCTCGGGGTATCACCGGCGACTGAGCGGCGCGCACCTCGACGACGCGCAACGCGTGATCGCAGCCGCCGATTGCTACCAGGCGATGACCTCGGATCGTCCGCATCGCGCCGCGATGACCGCAGCCGACGCGGCGACCGAGCTGCGATCGATGGGCTCGACCGGACGGCTCGACGGCGAGGCGGTCGAGCGAGTGCTCGCGGCGGCCGGTCACCGGCGCGCTGCTCGCCCTCCCTTGCCGGCCGGGCTCACCGCCCGCGAGGTCGAGGTGCTTCGCCTCCTCGCGCTCGGGCTCACGACTCGAGAAGTGGGCGAGCAGCTGGTGATCTCACCGAAGACCGCTGACCACCACGTGCAGCACATCTACACGAAGATCGGGGTGTCGACCCGGGGCGCCGCCGCGCTGTTCGCCATCGAGCAGGGCATCCTGGTCGGAGACGCCTGACCTTCAACGCTCCCAGCGTCGGGACGCGACGAGTCCGAGCACGGCCAACGCGGCTGCGATCCCGATTGCTTCGGCGGCGAAGCCTCCCGGTACGGGGAGGCTCCCTGCGGATAGGACGAGGCTGCTGACGGCACTCCCGCCCGCGACGACAGCCACGATCCGCGCCACGCGCACCCAGCGCTCGACGCCGCGTTCGATCGCTCCGGTCGCCACGTCGAACGACCAGGCCGCGAGCTGGTCGACGGTGAGGAGCAACGCCGCGGCCCCTACGACGGCGCGGCCGTCGACCGCGTGGCCCGCGAGCGAGAACGCGAACGAACCCGCGAGCGCGCACAGGGCCGCTGGGTACGCGCCACTCCCGATGGTCAGCGATCCGGCGAGCAGCGCGACGCCGAGGACGCCGAAGACGAACGCACCGCGGCGGCCGTCGGCACTCGCGGCAACGGCGGACACGACGACGACGAGCACGCCTGCGCCACACGCGCCCAACGCCGCGCCCCATCGCGTCGGAGGCCAGCGGGTCACGATGTCCTCCGGGTGGGACGACGGCGTGCGCGGGCGAGCGCGAGCACCGGTGAGACGTCGGCGCCCACGACCGTCACGACGGGGATGCCCAGCCGCTCGAGCTCACGACGTCGCTCGCGGAGCTCGAGCCGCCACAGTCGCCGTGCGAGGACGACGACCTCCTTCGCGCGTGGTTCCTCGATCTCGAGGGGATCGATCACCACCACCGACGTGTCGTGACCGCGACGCACGAGGTCGGCGATCGCGACGACCATCCGCTCGTCGTGCAGCCCGGCGACGGCGATGACTTGGGCTCCCGCGGGGAACACGTGGCGGGGCATGAACGACACCGACCGCTGCGCCTCGTTCCAGGAGGCGTACGAGTCGAGCAGCCGATCGAGCACCGCGAGCCGAGCGCGGCGGCCACCGCCGGGAAGCACCCAGGCCGGCAGACCGCCGAACCCGACCACCCCCACACGGTCGTGGGCCTCGAGATGCGACATCGCGACTTGCCACGCGATCCGCACACTTCGCTCGAGTGTCGCGGAGCCGCCAGGTCGGCGATCGGCGAACGTGTCGACGAGCACGATGAGATCTCCCGAGCGCTCGGGATGGTGCTCGTTCACCCAGAGCCCACCGCGCCGCGAGCTCTGGTACCAGTTCACCGAACGCAGGCGGTCGCCTTCGCGGTACTGGCGGATCTCCGCGAACTCGAAGCCGTCGCCGCGGCGACGAGCGACATGGGCGCCGCTCACCGCACGGGGCTCGACGTTCGGGAGCAGCGCGTCCAACGTGCCGTCGTCCGGCAGCACGCGCACGACAGCGACGTCGGTCGCGGTCCCGATCCAGCGAACGAGCCCGAGCGGCCCCGCGATCTCGAGTCGCATCGGGCCGAGCCGCTCGACGCCCCACCTCGTCGTCTTCAACCGCACGCCGAGCCGCACCGGCTCCCGGCCGCACCGCTGGGCCCAGGCGAGACGCTGGTCGGAGGGCTCCGCGACCGCCGCGTGCCCTTGACGAGACAGCCACACCGCGAGCCGGCTCGACGGAACGGTGGACGAGACGACCAGCGTCACCCCGACCGCTTCGCCTGCGACGACCCGATCGCTCTCGGACTCGACCCGGATGCGCACCTCCGGCCGTTCGGCCATCACCACGCCCGCCAACAGCAGCACCGCGAACGGCGCACCAACGGCGACGAGCTCCTCCCTGCCGGCAAGCAGCCCGCCGAAGAGGCCAGCGACCGCGATCGCGGCCAGCGCGACCAGTCTGAGGCTCGCCCTGCGTTGCAGGCTGAGGAGCTCGGTCACCCTGCCGAGGGTGCGGCGACCTCACCCACGAGCTCGGTGAGGACATCGTCGGGAGACACGCGGCGCACCCACAAGTCGCTGCGCAGCACGACGCGATGGGCGAGTGCCGGCACCACGATCGCCTTCACGTCATCGGGCGTCACGAAGTCGCGGCCTCGCATCAGCGCGTGGGCACGTCCGAGCTTGATGAGGGCGAGGCTGCCGCGCGGGCTGGCACCGACTTCGAGCTGCGGCGCACGTCGGGTCGCGTCGACGATCGCCACGACATACCTGCCGATCGCTTCGTCGACGTGCACGCACTCGAGTGCACGCTGCATCGCGCGCAACCCAGCGGGATCTGTGACCTCACCGAGCTCGACATCGTCCGTGCCGCGCTCCATCCGTCGCGCGAGCAGATCCCACTCGTCGTCAATCGATGGGTAGCCGACCGCGGTTCGCAGGATGAACCGATCGAGCTGGGCCTCCGGCAGCGGGTAGGTGCCCTCGTACTCGATCGGGTTCTGCGTCGCGACGACGAGGAACGGCGACTCGAGCAGGTGGGTGACACCGTCGGCCGTGACCTGCCGCTCCTGCATCGCCTCGAGGAGCGCTGCCTGCGTCTTCGCCGGAGCGCGGTTCACCTCGTCGGCGAGGACCAGGTTGGCGAAGAGCGGCCCCGGACGGAAGCTGAACGTCTGCGTGCGCTGATCGAGCAAGGTCGCGCCCGTGATGTCAGAGGGCAGCAGATCGGGCGTGAACTGGATCCGCCGGAACGACAGGCCCGTCGCGGTGGCGAACGAACGCGCCATCAGCGTCTTGGCGACGCCGGGAAGGTCGTCGAGGAGCACGTGGCCGTCGGCCAGGAAGCCCATGAGGACGAGCTCGAGCACTGCCCGCTTGCCGACGACGGCGCGCTCCACCTCATCGAGCACCGCGCGCGCCGTCGTGAGCGCGGACTCGAGGATGGGTTCGGTCATGACCCCTCCAGCTCGTCGAGCAGGTCGCTCCAGGCGGCGAGCGTCGTGGGAAGCTCGCGCGTCGCAGCATCCGCCACGCCGGCGGTGTGCAACGCATCGCGAAGCTGGATGTGCGCGCTCCGTCGCACCCGCTCCTGCGTCGACGGGGCGAGCGTGAACGCGGTGGCCAGCGACTCGACCGCTGCGGGCTCGCTCGGCAGAGGGTCGGGCTTCGGAGGGCGAGCGAGCGGATCGTCAGTCGCAGGGAGCCGCTCGCGCATCAGGTGCACGAGCAAGACCGCCCCGAGGACCGCGAGCAGCCAGACCTCGAGCCGAAGCGTCGCGGTGCGCTTCGCCGGCACCGACGCGACCAACGCAACCGACGCCACCAGGCTGAGCACCGTGAGCTGGACGAGCCGGCGGATCATCCTGCGACACCCATCAGATCGCCCTGCGCGTCCTCGAGAGCCGCGACCGCGCGGGCGCGATGCGTGGAGTCCATGGGGTGGTCGCTGAACCTCGCCTCCGCAAAGAGCGCAGTGAGCTCTTCGAGGGGACCGGGTCGCACGTCGAGCGCGCTGAGCACCCGGCCTACATACTCCTCGGGGGCCTCGGCGGGGCGGCGTGCGACTCCGGCAGCCGCGAGACCCTGCAGCAAGGCCGCGTATGCCGCGACGATCGCGGCGCGGTCGTCGCCCGGCGCCGCGAGCGCGTCGAGTGAGCGCTGCAACGAGAGCAACGCGCCGTCCCGCGTCTGCTCGTCGAGCACCGCAGGCGCGCCGACCATCTGACGGCGCACGATCCCCGCCGCGCCGAGCACGAGCAGCACCGTCGCCCCGAGGGTGGTCGCGGCCCACAGCGGGCCGGTGTGGTGCGCGCTCCCCTGACCCCCGCTGTCGCTCGCGGCGTCCTCCCGGGGCGGTCGCGTCGGCTTCGTCGCGTTCGGGGCACCCGACGCGTGCAGCAGCAAGAAGAGCAGCACGACGATGCCGGCGACGACGAGTGTTTGCAGCACGCTCCGCCGGCGCTGGAGCCGGATGGCGCCGCCCTTCACCCGTTGCACAGAGAGCGCGAGCAACACGGCGAACGCCGCGAGCCCCAGCACGAGCACCACGAGCACGACACTGATCCACGACGGCGCGCGCAACGCACCGGTGTCGTCCTTCACGTCGAACGGCGCCTCTTCAGACGCAAGCGCGACAAGCGCGATCAACCCGACACCCGCGAGCACGACCCCCCCGCCCCAGACCTGTCGGGGACCAAGGCGCATCGCGCAACCGTACTGAGGTTGGGCTCCTAGCTCGGCTTGTCGACGGTGACCGAGGGCTTCGTGCCGTCGAACGAGAAGCCCGAAGGCACCTGCACGTCGGTCACGACGATCTGTACCTGGGTCACTGCATTGGAGCCGGTGCGAGCGAGCTGCGGCGTGGTGTAGCTCACGCTGCCAGAGCTGTTCGTCGTCACCGTTGCGGTCTGCTCGCTCCAGACTCCGTTCTTCAGCGAACGGACTGTCAGCGTGACCGTCGCGCCGGGCACGCCCGGGCCGCTCGTCGACTTGACCGTCAGCGGTGCCGTCGCCGTCCACTTCGTTCCAGACTTCGCCGTCGTGACCGAGCCGAACGACACGGCGCTCTGCTTCACCGTCGTTGTCGTCGTCGCCATTGTCGTCGAGGTCGTCGTCGGAGCCGCGGTGGTCGTGGGTGCGACGGTCGTCGTGGGAGCGGTCGTCGTGGGAGCCGTCGTCGCAGCTGCGGTCGTCGCGGCTCCGCCACCACCACCGCCGCCGCCGCCGCCACCACCACCGCCGCCACCGCCGCCGCCACCACTCACCGTGGTCGTCGCGCCGGTGGAGATCCCCGCGTGCGCATCTTCGAAGTTGTCGGAGGACTTGTTGCCGAGGCCGCGCACCGCAGTCGTCACGACGACCGAGACCAGGGCGAGCATCAGCGCGTACTCGACAAGGCTCGCGCCACGGTCGCTCGAAGCGCGCCGAAGGCTGGGCCGAGAAATCATGCGGTCATCATCGGGATTTCGGATGCGGATGCCATGGGCCGTTGGGCCCTTTCGCGCCCTTTGAGCGGTCAGCCCAGACGAGCGACCACCGGCGCGAAGGCATCCATCTCACGCACGGTGAAGTTGGAGATCCCCGCATCCTCACGCAGGCCCTCCAGCCGCTCGCACAGCGACTCGACCGACCCGTAGCCGAAGAAGGGGCTCTCGGCGACGGCTTCCGCCGAGACGCCGATGCGATCGGCGGTGGTGGCGACAGCCTCGGGCAGGTCGATGGCGACGTGCTGCACCAAGACCGACAGCTCCACGTCTCGCTCGCCCGTCGTCTCGAGGACCGACCGCGCTTGTGCGACGACGCCCTCTCGCGACGGATCACCGAATCGGATTCCCCCCGCACCATCGAGCGCGAGACCCGTCAGCTGCACGATGTCGGCGTACTTCGCCGCGATGGCGAGCATGCGCTTGCGGAACCCGCCGATGAGGATCGGCGGACGCGGCTGCTGGACGCACCGCACCCCGAGGTCGTCGACGGCGACCTCGTACGTCCCTGACGACCGCGCCGGCCGCCCCTCGAGCAGCGGGATGAGTATCCCCAGCGCCTCTTCGAACCGGCTGACGCGCTCGACGGGCGACGGCAACGGGATGCCGGTCGCGTCGTGCTCGGCCTGCGCCCATCCCACGCCGAGCCCGAGCTCCAAGCGTCCGTCGGTGAGCAGGTCCACGGTCGCGGCCTGCCGCGCGAGCAGCACGGGATGGTGGAGCGCGTTGTTGACGACGAGGGGGCCCACCCGCAGCGTCGAGGTGGCCGCCGCGGCTGACACGAGCGGAGTGAACGGATCGACGACGCCGACGTGATCGGCTGTCTGCAGCGTCGAATAGCCGAGCGCTTCAGCCTTCCGCGCGACGTCCTGCCATTCGCCGCGCGTGCCGCGGGGAAGCGCCTGCAGCGCGAATCGGAACGGCTTCATCATCCAGAGACCTCATTCACGTCATCTTCTCCCCCGCTTCGACCGCGACGGCGAGGCGGTTCCCGGGTGGTGCGAGCGGACA
>DATKAS010000292.1:0-5480 GCA_035497855.1 Acidimicrobiales bacterium | reverse complement strand
GACGGGGCGACATCGAGCGTGCCCTTAGCTACGTCGAGCTCTATGGCGCGTACGCGGAGTGCGAGGCGATCTACCGCGTCGATCGACTGATGGAGGTCTGGGATCGGCTCGACGCCGACGATCGGGCCGCGTTCGCTTTCGACCCGCGCCTCATCGACTGGACCTACTACGTCACCGAGGTCCACCTGCCGTCGGTCGTGGTGCACGCTCGCGTGCGCAGCACGCCCGGTGGCCGCAGTGGCCCATCGCGGGAGGATCGCCTTCGCTCCGCAGTGCTCGCGCCGGCCCGCCACCTCGCTGCGTTCGACCTCGAGAACACCCTGATCGCGTCGAACGTCGTGGAGTCGTACGCGTGGCTGGCGAGCAGGCGCCTCGACCGCGACGATCGCTTGCGACTGATCCTGAAGACCGTCCGTGAGGCTCCGACATTGCTCGCCCTCGACAAGAGGGATCGCGGTGACTTCCTCCGCTACTTCTACCGGCGCTACGAGGGTGCCTCGGTGGAACAGCTCGATGAGGACGCCACAGAGCTGATGAGCGCGCTCATCCTCACGAAGTCGTTTCCCGCGGCGATCCGCCGGGTCCGCGAACACCGCGCGCTCGGCCATCGCACGATCCTGATCACGGGCGCGCTCGATCTCGTGGTGAAGCCGCTTCTGCCGCTGTTCGACGATGTCGTGAGCGCGCACCTCGGTGTCACGCCGACAGGCAAGTACACCGGCGAGCTCACGGAGGTGCCGCCGACCGGAGAGGCGCGCGCGCAGCTCATGGCGGACTACGCCACAGCGGAGGGCCTCGAGCTCAGCGAGTCCGTCGCGTACGCGGACTCGTCCTCCGACCTGCCGATGCTCGAGGCAGTCGGCTTCCCGGTCGCGGTCAACCCGGAGGTCCGGCTCGCGACGATCGCCCGCAAGCGGGGGTGGCTGATCGAGCAGTGGGCGAAGTCGCCGGGCGCCTCACGGCCACTGCTCCCGATGGGCCCGCCGCACGCGACGGTCGCGAAGCTGCGCCGTCCAAGGCCCCTGCGCGAGGCCCGATCATGAGGGAGCAGCAGTGAAGGCGCTGCTCTTCGAGCGCAAGCCCGCCCGGTACGCCGCGGCGCGCGTCGCGAGCGAGGTGGTGCCGGGCGGCGGAGCGCGCGTCGGGCCGTTGCGGCTCGCGGACATCGACCCTCCGGACGTCCCGGGCGACGGGTGGGTGCGCATCCGACCGCGTCTCTCCGGCATCTGCGGCAGCGACCTCGCGACCGTCGACGGGCGCTCGACTCGGTACTTCGAGCACATCGTCTCGTTCCCGTTCGTGCCGGGCCACGAAGTGGTGGCAGATCGAGACGACGACACGCGCGTCGTGATCGAGCCGGTGCTCGGCTGCGTCGCGCGCGGCGTCAGCCCGCGGTGCGACGCCTGCGCCCGCGGCGACCTCGGCAACTGCGAGCGCGTCGCCTTCGGCCGCATCGAGCCGGGTCTCCAATCCGGATTCTGCTGTGACACCGGCGGCGGCTGGTCGACGTCGATGGTCGCGCACGAGTCGCAGCTGCACGCCGTACCCGACGACATGAGCGACGACGCCGCGGTGATGGTCGAGCCAACCGCGTGCGCGATCCACGCCGTCCTCGCGAACGTCATGCCAGGCGCCGTCGTCGCGGTGCTCGGCGCCGGCACACTCGGCCTCGGCGTGATCGCCGCGCTGCGACAGCACGGTGCTCCGCAGACGCTCATCGCCGGGGCCAAGCACGCACAGCAGCGAGCGCTCGCGACTGACCTGGGAGCCGACCTCGTGGTCGAACCGGGCGAGCTCGCGCGCGCGGTCCGCCGCGTGACCGGATCGCTCGCGACTGGGGCACAGCTCACCGGCGGTGCCGACGTCGTGCTCGATTGCGTCGGCTCGGAGGAGTCGCTCGCGAGCGCTCTGTCGATGGTGCGACCGCGCGGCACGGTCGTGCTCGTGGGCATGCCCGGCGCCGTGAAGGTGGACCTCACGACGCTGTGGCACCGCGAGACGAGGCTCGTCGGCGCGTACGCATACGGCACCGAGAAGCTTGCGGACGGCAGCGAGCGGCGCACCTTCGACCTCGCCTTCGACCTGGTTCGCGCGGCTCTGCTCGAGCGTCTCGTGTCGGCCACCTATCCCCTGTCGCGCTATCGCGACGCGATCGAGCATGCCGCCACCGCTGGCCGCCGCGGCGGGGTCAAGATCGCCTTCGACATGCGCAACGAACGCGAGAGGAACCGCTGATGCCCCGCCCCGGGTTCGTGCTCGAGGTCGACCGCTCCACGCCTCCGCTCCTCTTCCATCACGGCGAAGGGCTGCGGCTCCACAGGCTCCCGTCCGGCAGCAGGGCGATCTACCCGCCCGAGCCGCTCGACGGCGTCGACGATGTCGACGGCGCGATCCGCGAGGCGCTCCTCCACCCGCTCGACCGCGATCCCCTCCCCTCGCTCCTCCATCCGGGCATGAAGCTCACCATCGCGTTCGACGACATCTCGCTCCCGCTCCCCCAGATGAAGCGGCCGGACATCCGTCAGCGCGTGATCGAGGCTGTGCTCGACATGGCGGCCGACGCCGGGGTCGACGACGTCGAGCTCATCGCCGCGCTCGCACTCCACCGGCGCATGACCGAGGCGGAGCTGCGTCGCGCGGTGGGCGACCGCGTCTACGACGCGTTCGCGCCGCACGGTCGCCTCTACAACCACGACGCCGAGGACCCCGACGCCATGACGTTCATCGGCACGACCGACAGGGGCGAAGAGGTCGAGATCAGCAAGCGCGCTGCGGAGTCCGATCTCCTCGTCTACGTGAACATCAACCTCGTCGCCATGGACGGCGGCCACAAGTCCGTGGCCACGGGCCTCGCGTCGTACCGCAGCTTGCGGCACCACCACAACGTCGACACGATGCGGCAGAGCCGGTCGTTCATGGACCACCACCGCAGCGAGCTGCACTCGTCCAACTGGCGGATGGGGCGCCTGATCGCGGAAAGCGGCGTGAAGGTCTTCCAGATCGAGACGACGCTGAACACCGACACCTTCTCGCCACCGTTCGACTTCCTCCAGAAGCGCGAGTGGGAGTGGAAGGCCCGCGACCGGGCGCTGTTCATCGGCGCGTCGAAGTCGCTCGAACGCGCGCCGAGGAAGGTCGCGCGCTCGATCTTCCAGTCACTCGAGGCTCCGTACGCACTCACCTCGGTTCACGCCGGCGAGGTCGAGGCAGTGCACGAGCGCACGCTCGAGTTCGTGCACAAGCAGCAGATCGTGTCGGTCGAAGGGCAGAGCGACGTGCTGCTCATGGGCCTGCCGTTCCTCTGCCCCTACAACGTGAACTCGGTGATGAACCCGATCCTCGTCGCCTGCCTCGGTCTCGGGTACTTCTTCAACCTGTACCGCGGGAAGCCACTCGTGCGGGAAGGCGGCGTGGTGATCATGGGGCACCCCACACCGTGGGAATTCCACCCCGTGCACCATCCGAGCTACATCGACTTCTTCGAGCAGGTGCTCGCGGACACGACGGACCTCGACGAGATCCAGGCGAAGTACGAGAAGAGCTTCGCCGAAGACGAGTGGTATCGGCATCTGTACCGCACGTCGTACGCGTACCACGGCGTGCACCCCTTCTACATGTGGTACTGGTGCGCGCACGCCTTGCAACACGTCGGCGACGTCATCGTGATGGGGGGCGATCCGCGGGCGGTGCGCCGGCTCGGCTTCCGCCCGGCTTCGACGCTCGACGACGCACTCGAGATGGCGAGCGACATCGTCGGCCGCCATCCGTCGATCACGTACATCCACAACCCGCCGATGTTCCTCTCCGACGTGTCATGACCACCGAGTTCCTCGGCGGCTTTCGCGCAGTGGTCGCGCGAAGCACCAAGAGAACCAGTGTCGGCTTCCCGTACCGCGCGGCGGCGGTGCCGAAGGGCGTCGAGCCGATGCCAGAGAAGGGACGCACCGGCGGCGACTACGAGACCGCGTGGGCACGGCGGCTTCCGGCGCGGATGGCGCGCGTGCTGATCGTGGAAGGACCGATGCGCGGGCTGGTGCGGGGCGTCGCGCACCCGGAACGCACGGGATATGACCGCCTGGCCGACCTCGACGAAGACCGGCCCGTGATCTTCGCCGCGAACCACCACAGCCACGTCGACGCGCCGTTGCTCATCACGTCGATCCCCGAGCCGTGGCGCCACAAGCTGGTCGTCGGCGCCGCGGCGGACTACTTCTTCGCGACCCGCCTGACCGGCACGCTCTCCGCGCTCGCGATGGGCGCGATCCCGATCGATCGCACCCGCGTCAACCGCAAGTCCGCCGACCTCGCCGCCGAGCTGCTCGAGGACGCCTGGAGCATCCTCATCTTCCCCGAGGGAGGCCGCAGCCCTGACGGCTGGGGTCAGCCCTTCCGGGGCGGCGCCGCGTACTTGTCCGTGCGCACGGGTGCCCCGATCGTGCCCATCCACCTGGAGGGCACAGGTCGGATCATGGGCAAAGGGATGAACCGGCCCCGGCCGGGGCGAACGATCGTCACCTTCGGCAAGCCGCTGCGTCCGCAGCCAGACGACGACGCTCGGTCGCTCGGCGCGCGGGTCGAGACCGCGGTGTACGAGCTCGCCGACGAGTCGGCCACCGACTGGTGGTCGGCGAGGCGTCGCGCGGCGCGGTCGCTCACGCCCGCGCTCACCGGCCCCGAGGGGCCCTCGTGGCGGCGCGCCTGGGCGCTGGGCGACCGCAAGGGCCGCACGCGCACGACGAGCCGGAGCTGGCCCGACCTCGACTGAGTACGGTCGCGGCATGACGATCCGCCTGCGCCAAGTCGCTCTCGTCGCCCGCGACCTCGATCCCACCGTCGAGGAGCTGCGCAACCTGCTCGGCGTCGACGTGTGCTTCCGCGACCCGGGCGTCGCGGAGTTCGGCCTCGTCAACGCGCTGTTCGCGTTGGGCGATGGGTTCCTCGAGGTCGTGTCACCGAAGCAGGACGGCACGACCGCCGGCCGTCTCCTCGACAAGCACGGCGGCGACTACGGCTACATGGTGATCATGCAGCTCTCAGACCTCGCAGAAGCGCGGGCGCGGCTCGACGGGCTCGGCGTGCGCGTCGTCTGGAAAGCCGACCTGCGCGACGCGGCAGGTACGCACCTGCATCCCAAGGATGTCGGGGGGACGATCTTGTCGCTCGACTGGATGGACCAGCCCGAGAGCTGGAAGTGGGCAGGCCCCGAGTGGCAGAAGCACGTCGCGACCGACGTCGTGACCGCGCTGAGCGGGGTCGCTGTCGCCGTCGCCGACCCCGAGGGGACCGCGAAGAAGTGGGCCGACATCCTCGGCGTCGCCGCGACGGGATCGCGCATCGACCTCGACGCGGGCACGTCGATCTCGTTCGTGAAGGCAGACCGCCCGGAGGACGAAGGTGTGTGCGGCATCCTCGTGACCGCCGCCGACCGTGCACGCGTCGGCGAGACGGCGACTGTGTGCGGCATCGCCGTGTCCTTCGTG
>DATKAS010000291.1:0-7135 GCA_035497855.1 Acidimicrobiales bacterium | reverse complement strand
AGCTCGGGCGTGACGAGCGGGATGAGCATGCCGACTCGAGTCACCCGAGCAGTGCGGGATCGCCAGCGCACCATGCCCACCGCGAGGGCGACGCCGAGCGGCGTTGCTACGCAGATCGCGAGCACCGCGAGGACCAGCGAGTTCAGCAACGCGTGGTGCAGTGTCGGGTCGTTGCGGACAGAGAGGTAGGGGTCGGTCCAGTACCAGCGCAACGAGAAGCCCTGCCACACCGAGCGACTGCGACCCGAGTTGAACGAGAAGAGCACGGCGATCGCAACGGGCGCCAACGACCACACGACGTAGAGCCAGGTGATCGCGATGAGCGCCCGCGGCTTGCCCCACGGGTTCGCGAGCCACACACGGAACCGCTTCATCGCTCGAGCTCCCGCTGCGCTCGGGCGGTGACCCACACGTAGTACGCCATGAGCACGAGCAGCATCGCCGAGAGGATCAGCACCAGCGATGCGCCGATCTGCTTCTGCGTCGAGTTCTGGATGTAGAAGGTGATCTGGTTGCCGATCATCGACGTCTTCGGCGAGCGCGACAGCAGGTCGGTCGTGTAGTAGTCGCCGAACATCGGCAACGCGACGATCACCGCTGCAGCCAGACACCCCTGCTTGCTGAGGGGCAGCGTCACGCGGAAGAACGCGGATCGGGCGCTCGCTCCCGCGTCTCTCGCGGCCTCGAGCAGCCGCGGGTCGATGCGATCGAGCGTGGCGTACAGCGGGAGGATGAGGAACGGCACGTAGCCGTACACGAGCCCGAGCACCACGGTGACGGGGTTCGCGTCGAGGAAGTTGCGCGGCCCCCCGAAGATCGGGAACGCCTCGAGGAACCGGTTGACCCAGCCGTCGGGGCTCAGCAGGTTCACCCACGCAAGCATCCTCATGAGGTAGCTCACCCAAAACGGAAGGATGAGCAGTGCGAGCAGCAGCGTGCGGGCGCGTCCCGCGTGACGAGCGAGGTAGTAGGCGACCGGGTAGCCGATCACGAAGCAGAGGACGACAGCGCAGAACACATAGAGGAGCGTCCGTTCGAACGGCGCGCGGAGGTCTCCGGTGAGGACGCGCGAGAGCGTGTCGTCGAACGCTGTGAAGTCCCACTTGAGCGGGTTCCACTGCGGCTGCGGCGTGAGGAAGATCGGATCGGTGCTGCCGAACGCCACTCCCGCGACGGCGTAGAACGGGATGAAGAAGAAGGCGAGCAGCCAGGCTGCGCCGGGGAGTGTGAAGCCGCCCCAGAGCCAGCCGAGCTCGTTGCGCCGGATCAGCCCCCGGCGTTGACCTTGCTCCACGCGTCCTCGAGCTTGGCCTCGGTCTCACGCGGCAGCGCCAGGATGAAGATCCCCTTCGCGAAGTCGTCGTCGGTCACCAGTGTGTCGGTGAGGTTCTCGGGGATGATCTCGGCCGCGATCACCTTGTCCGCCTCCATCCCCTGCACGACACCCTGGTAGCCGGTGAACGCGAAGTTCGTCAGCGCGTTCTCGGTGTTCATGAGCATGTCGAGGAACAGGTGCGCGAGCACGGGGTGCTCCGCGCCCTTGATGACCGCGCTCAAGTCGGTGCCGACGACCGTGACGTCCTTCGCGGGGCGCCAGTACCCGAGCACCGACGCGTCGACGCCGTCGGGCAGGTAGCTCGACGCGAGCACCATGTCGCCGGACCACGCTTGGTTGATCTTCCCCTCGTTCTCGGGGAGCTTCTCGTAGGCGACGATGTCGACCTTCACGTTCGAGTCGTTCACGAGACGTTGGAGCTCGGCCGTCGCGGCCTGGAGATCGTCGTCGCTCGGCGTGTTGATGTTCGTCTTGCCGAGCTTCAACATCGCCATGGCGAACGCCTCGCGTGAGTCGTTCAGGATGCCGACTTGGCCCTTCCACTTCGGGTCGAAGAGTGCGTCCCAGCCCTGCTGATCGACGGTCGCGGGATCGATCGCGTCGGTGCGGAAGCCGATGCCCGTCGTGAACACCGTGTACGGGATGCCGTAATGGAGTCCCTGGTCGAAGAACGGGTTCGCCGCGCTCGGCAGGAGGTTGCCCAGGTTCGTGAGATACGTCTTGTTGAGCGGTTGGATGAGCTTCGCACCGACGTACTTCGGTAGCTGGTCGATGCCGATCGAGAGGATGAGATCGACCTTCAGCGCGCCGGAGGTGATCTTCGACAGCAGCTCGGGTCCGTTCTCGTAGGTCGAGATCTCGACGTCGACGCCGTACTGCTGCTTGAACGCGTCGACGAGCTCGGGCGAGACGTAGTCCGCGTAGTTGGCGATCTTCAGCGTGCCGCTCTCCGGCTTCAGGCCGTCGGCGATCGCCGGGTTGTCTGGGTAGATCGGCAGGGTCACCGGCTTGTCGGGCGTGGCGACCTGAGTGGCGACGCCGGTGTCGACATTGGAGCTCGAGTCGTCGCTCCCGCACGCCGCCAAGACGACGACGGCTGCGGCGGCACCGAGGAACGTACGACGGGAGAACGGTGCGGCCATGAGCGTGCGAGCCTACGTTGCAGCACCCGCCCAGGCCGAGGCAGGTCACGAAACTGAACGACCAGTCAGGAACTACCATGTGGCCATGGCTGAGCGCGCCGACGCGGTCGTGATCGGTGGAGGGCACAACGGCCTCGTCGCCGCCGGCTTCCTCGCCAAAGCCGGGCTGCGTCCGATCGTGCTCGAAGCGCGAGAGGTCACCGGCGGTGCGGCCATCACCGAGCAGCCCTGGGGACCGGACTTCAAGGTCACCGCGCTGTCGTACGTGATGAGCCTGATGCCGCCCGCAGTGATCGACGGGCTGCAGCTCGAGCGGCACGGCTACAAGGTGCTTCCGATGGGGCCGTCGTACTCGCCGCTTCCCGATGGCCGGGCCGTGCACATGAGCGAAGACCCGAGCGATCGCTTCGAGTCAGTGGCCAAGTTCTCCAAGCGCGACGCGGAGGCGCTCGTCCAGTACGACGCGTGGCTCGAAGGCATCGCCGAGGTGCTCGGGCCGATGCTCACTGCCGTGCCTCCTCGCCTGGGATCGAAGCGACCGCGTGACCTCGTCGACCAGCTGCGCACGGTGTGGCGGCTGAAGGGCCTGAACGTCCGCACCGCAGCGGACACGACGCGCCTGTTCACGACGTCGGTCGCGGATCTGCTCCGCGAGTGGTTCGAGACGCCCGCGGTGCAGGGACTCATGGCGGTGAACGGGATCATCGGCACGTGGGCAGGTCCCGAGGCGCCGGGCACCGCGTACGTGATGCTCCACCACTCGATCGGCGACGTCGGCGCCGGCCACCTGAACGCGTGGGGCTACCCGGAGGGCGGCACCGGGGCGGTGAGCGATGCGATCAGGCGGGCTGCTGAGTCGTTCGGCGCGACGGTGCGCACGAGCTCGCCGGTCGAGCGAGTGCTGGTGCGCGATGGACGCGTCACGGGCGTCGAGCTGACGAACGGCAACGAGATCGAGAGCGATCTCGTCGTCACCGCGATCCATCCGAAGATCACGTTCCTCCGCCAGCTGGACGAGCGCGACCTTCCCGATGACTTCGTGCGCCGCATCCGCAACTGGAAGACGCGCTCGGGCACGGTGAAGGTGAACGTCGCGCTGTCCGAGCTGCCCGACTTCGTGGCCGACCCCGGCACCCGCCAGCAACCACACCACACGGGGTCGATCGAGATCTGCCCGTCTCTCGAGTACTTGGAGACCGCGTTCCAGCAGGCGATGAGGGGCGTCCCGAGCGAGCGCCCGTTCAGCGACGGCGTGATCCCATCGACGATGGATCGCACGATCTGCCCGGACGGCACGCATGTGATGAGCCTGTTCACGCAGTGGGTGCCCGCCTCGTGGGCGGACGAGCCGCACCCGGCCGAGCTCGACGCGTATGCCGATCGCGTCATCGACGCGTACGACGAGGTCGCCCCGAACTTCCGCAGGTCGATCATCCATCGCCAGGTGATCGGCCCCTACGAGATGGAGCACACGTACGGACTGATCGGCGGCAACATCTTCCATGGCGAGCTGACGGTCGACCAGCTCTTCCACAACCGTCCCGCCGCGGGGTACGCGGACTACCGCAGCCCGATCAAGGGCCTCTACCAGGCTCACTCGGCGACACATGCCGGCGGCGGCATCACCGGCATCCCCGGCTGGCAGGCGGCACGCGCTGCGCTCGCCGATCGCCGCGCCGCGCGATGGAAGATCAAGCGATGAGCGCGCGCCGCCCGGCACCGATCGACCCCGCGGCGATCGACGCCGTGCTCGCGCCCTTCGGGCAGAGCCACATGCTTCCTCGCGAGGCCTACGTCGACGAAGCGGTGCTCGCCTGGGAGCGCGACGCGTTCTTCCACGACGGTTGGGTGTGCGCAGGCCGCGTCTCCGACGTGCGCGAGCCAGGCGACCAGCTCGCGCGATCGGTTGCCGGCGCCGGCGTGCTCGTCACACGAGATCGTGACGGCGAGATCCACACGTTCGCGAACGCGTGCCGGCACCGGGGCCACGAGCTGCTCGCGTGCGATGCCACGATCAACAAGGGCGTGGTGCAGTGCCCGTACCACGCGTGGAGCTACGAGCTCGATGGGAAGCTGCGGCTCGCGCCCCGTTTCGACGCGGGGAACTTCGATCCATCCACGGTCGCGCTCATCCCGATACGCCACGCGGTGTGGGGCGGGTGGCTGTTCGTCAACGTGACCGGCACGGCCACGAGCTTCGAGGATCACGTCGGGTCGATCCCCGAGCAGCTCGTGAATTGGGAGTGCGATCGGCTCGTCGTCGCGCACTCGCACCGGTACGAGCTCGCGGCGAACTGGAAGATCGCGATCGAGAACTACAACGAGTGCTACCACTGCCCGCTCATCCATCCCGAGCTGTCGCGCGTGAGCCCGCCCGAGTCGGGCGACAACTTCGAGGGTCCGGGCGCATGGGTGGGCGGCACGATGGACCTCGCCGACTTCGCATCGACGATGTCGCTGACAGGAGCCTCGACAGGCACCCCGATGCGGGCGCTGAGCGCCGAGCAGCGCCGGCAGGTGCTCTACATCGCGCTGTTCCCGAACCTGCTCGTGAGCCTGCACCCCGACTACGTGCTCACGCATCGCATGGAGCCCGTGTCGGCAAGTCGCACGTCGATCGAATGTCAGTGGTTGTTCGCACCCGAGGCGGCGGAGGCGCCCGGTTTCGATCCGTCCTACGCGGTGGACTTCTGGGATCTCACCAACCGCCAGGACTGGGCAGCGGTCGAGTCTGTCCAGCGCGGGCTGTCGCACCCGGCGTTCGTGCCCGGCGTGCTCGCCGAGCAGGAGAGCGACGTCTACCGATTCGTCACGATGGTGGCGCGCGGGTACCGAGGCGAGCCGCTGAGGGGCGGACCCTCACCGCGCTGACACCGAGCAGCGAGTCCACCACTCGACGCGCCTGCTCGAGGTGGCTCGCCCGCTTCGCCGGTGTCAGGGCGAGCTGCACGCCGAGCCCGTCGATGAGCGCTGCGATCACCGCGGCTGCCTCTGCGGGGTCGCCGGGCTGGAACTCGCCGTCCTTCATGCCGTCGCTCACGACCCGCTCGAGGGCCGAGCGCCAGCAGTCGTCGAGCTGCCGCCACGTGCGGCGCAGAACAGGTGAACGGAGGGCCTCGCCCCACGAGTCGATCCACATCGCCCACGACGCGCGCGTGCTCGGACCGACACCCGCCACGAGCAGCTTGTCGAGCCGAGCCGCAGGTGACTCCTTCGACTCGCTGATCGCGTCGAGGTCTTCGATCTCGTTGCGGGACGCGAAGGCGAACGCCTCGGCCATCAACGCGTCCTTCGATCCGAAGTGGTACACGACGAGCGGCGGTGACACACCGAGGCGGTGCGCGACGTCGCTCATGCGGGTGTGAGCGAAGCCTCGCTCGCGCAGCACCTCGCACGTGACCGCGAGGATCTCCTCTCGGCGTGCCTCTCCCCTGGCGCGGCTCATGCGGTGCTCATGCGGTCGCGGTGACTCCGTCGGCGGCCAGCATGTCCTCGAGTGCGTGGACCCACGCCTCGTAGTACGGGGTGTCGTCCGAGCACTCCGCGATGGCAGCGATCAGGTGGGGGCGGAAGTGGTCCCACCCGAGGCCGCGTCCCTCGAGGTACGCGGCAGCCATCCCGAACACGCGGCTCTCCCAGGGCGCCTCGAACACGAGCTCACCGTTGCGGCGAGGCACGTCCGGAGGGCTGCCTTCCGCGATCACCGCACCACCCCGATCATGTGGTCGCGGGTCACGAGGGGGACGAGCTCCTCCTCCGAGCGAGCTTCGACGCCGTCTGGCGCGAGAGGAAGCACGAGGTAGCGGATCTCCGCGCTCGAGTCCCACACACGAACCTCGACGTCGTCGCCGAGCACCGTGCCGAACTCCGCGAGCACTGCTCGAGGTTCGCGCACCACGCGTGACCGGTACTCGGGGCTCTTGTACCAGCGCGGCGGTAGCCCGAGCACGGGCCACGGGTAGCAAGAGCACAGCGTGCACACGACCACGTTGTGGACCTTCGGTGTGTTCTCGAGCGCGACGATGTGCTCGCCTTCGGCCCCGCCGAACCCCAGCTCCGCGATCGCCGCGGTCGCATCGTCGAGCAGCCGGGCTCGATAGCCCTCGTCGACCCACGCGTGGGCAACGACCTTGGCGCCGTTCATCGGGCCGAGGTCGTGCTCGTACGCCTCGACGACGGCGTCGATCGCGTCCGTCGTCACGAGCCCGCGTTCGACGAGGAGCGACTCGATCGCCGCGACACGGAGCTCGACCTCGCTCGGCGGCGCTGGGTGATGTCCGTGGTCGTGATCGTGATCGGTGTTCGGGCTCATTCGAGGTAGCTCTCCCAGAGGTCGATGCACAGCGTGCCCGGCTCGGCGTCGTCCCCCCACAGGTCAGCCATCGCGAAGGCCACGGTGTAGAGGGACTCGGGCTCGCCGGCGCCGAGCGTGTGCGGCAGCGGCCACGCACCGTGCGCTGTGACGATCGTGCCCGCCACGCCACGCACATACCTCGGGCAGCGTGAGTGATGCGGCGGCGACATGCGCCGCACCCTCACGCGGTCACCGGGTGCGAACAGCCGAGCCGCTTCGGCCGTGGGCTGGTGGCGCGGAGTGGTGAGAGCCCTGACGAGGCGGGCTGCTGCAGCAGGGTCGCTGGTCGGCTCGACCGCTCGC
>DATKAS010000290.1:0-2053 GCA_035497855.1 Acidimicrobiales bacterium | reverse complement strand
CCACAAGCAGATGTGGTTCGCAGCCCGTGACATCGCGTTCGAGACGCCCGTGACCGAGGACGAGACGCAGCTGATGCTGCAGCGCATGGGCATCAACGTCGGGCCCGGCGCGACGCCGCCTCCTCCCCCGCCCCGCGTGATGCCCGACGACGTCGACCACGCGTTCGAGCTGCTCGTCGAGCGGATGACGCGCCTGCTGCTCATCGAGATCTCGGCGTTCCACACGTTCGCGTGGGCCGAGACGATGCTCGCGAACACCGATCTCGTCGCCGGCGACGGCGAGGGCGCCAAGCTCGTGTCATACGTACGCGCCGACGAGACGCCCCACGTCGAGTACTTGAAGACCGTGCTCTCCGAGATGCGCGACCGCACCATCGTCGGTGACTCGGGCAAGAAGCACGACGGCACCGACCTGATCGGCGCCGTGTGGGATCGCGCGCTCGCGGAGTCGCTCGGCGCGCGCCGTCAGCTCGGCATCAAGCAGACGATCGGCGAGCTCGAGCGCGTGCTCGCGTCGAACCCGCGGCGCGCCGACATCCTCCATCGCTTCCACGAGCTCGGCCCTGAAGGGATGACGCAATGAAGTTCGGCATCTTCTACGAGCACCAGCACCCGCGTCCGTGGAGCGAAGACTCCGAGCGCGTGCTCATCCAGCACGCGCTCGAGCAGGTCGAGCTCGCGGACAAGCTCGGCATCCAGTACGTGTGGGAGGTCGAGCACCACTTCCTCGAGGAGTACTCGCACTCCTCCGCGCCCGAGATCTTCCTCGCGGCGTGCAGCCAGCGTACGAAGGACATCCGCCTCGGGCACGGCATCATCCAGACGGCGCCGAACTACAACCACCCCGCCCGCACCGCGGAGCGCGTCGCCACGCTCGACCTGGTGTCGAACGGCCGCGTCGACTTCGGCTCGGGTGAGTCATCGAGCGAGGCCGAGCTGGGCGGGTTCCAGATCGACCCGCTGCTGAAGCGCGAGATGTGGCTCGAAGGCCTCGAGGTCGCGATCCGCTGCATGACCGAGACGCCGTTCAGCGGCGTCGACGGGAAGTACATCCAGATGCCGCCGCGCAACGTCGTGCCGAAGCCGGCGCAGAAGCCACACCCGCCGCTGTGGGTCGCGTGCTCACGCCGCGACACGATCCTGCTCGCGGCCGAGAAAGGCATCGGCGCGCTCACGTTCGCGTTCATCGATCCCGAAGAGGCGACCCATTGGGTGAACGACTACGAGTCGACGCTCGCTGAGAAGGGTGTCGCCGTCGGCGAGGCCGTCAACGCGCAGGTCGCGTGCGTGACGCCGATGATGCTGCACCACGACGAGCACGAGGCGATCAGCCGGGGCATCGAGGGCGCGAACTTCTTCGGCTACTCGCTCGGCCACTACTACGTGTTCGGCGAGCACAAGCCCGGCGTCACCGATGTGTGGCACGAGTACAACGAGCGGCGCGATCAGCTCGGCTACTCCCCCGAAGCCGCCGCGAAGGCACTCGAAGAAGAGCGGCTCGGCGCCAAGATCGCCGCGGGCGACACGACGGGACTGCGTGGCGCGATCGGTACGCCCGACCAGGTGCGCGAGTACCTGAAGCGCTACGAGGAGTGCGGCGTCGACCAGGTGATCTTCGTGCAGCAGGCCGGCAAGAACCGGCACGAGGACATCATGGAGTCGCTCGAGATCTTCGGGAAGGAAGTGCTCCCCGAGTTCGCCGAGCGCGACGAGAAGCAGACGGCCGCAAAGGCGAGGCGGCTCGAGCCGGTGGTGGAGAAGGTGCTCGCGCGCAAGGAGCGGGTCGCTCGCGATCTCGACGGGTACACCTTCCCGGCGCTGCCGCGGAAGTGGGCCGACGACACGGGCTCTGAGGAGATGAAGGAGTGGTTGGCGAAGTTCGCCGAGGACCGCGCGCTCGGCAAGAACGACGCTTCCCTCGGCATCGCCGGCTGAGCGTCAGGGGCGCCAGCTCTCCCATTTCTTCAGCTCGACCTTGCCGTGGTCGATCTCGACATAGCTGCTGCCGCGCAGCCAGTTGCCCGAGTTCACATAGTGCCCGTTCGCGAGCTGG
>DATKAS010000289.1:0-7435 GCA_035497855.1 Acidimicrobiales bacterium | reverse complement strand
GATCGGGTGCGGGAAGGGCTTCTTCCTCGAGCTGCTGCGCGAGGCGGGCCACGACGTGATCGGTGTCGACCCCGCGTACGAGGGCACGAACCCCGCGGTGGTGTGCGCGCCGTTCAGCCCCGAGCTCGGCATTCGCAGGGACGGGGTCATCTTGCGCCATGTGCTCGAGCATGTCGAAGCGCCGTGGGGGTTCCTCGAGCAGATCAGAGATGCGAACGGCGGCGGTGTCATCTACATCGAGGTGCCGACCTTCGACTGGATCCTCGCGAACCGCGCGTGGTTCGACGTCTTCTACGAGCACGTCACGTACTTCAGGCTGAGCGACCTCACGCGGATGTTCGGGCAGGTGCACGACGCCGGCGCGCTGTTCGGCGGGCAGTACATCTACGTGGTCGCCGACCTCGGCACGTTGCGACCTCCCAGCCCTGCAGCCGACGTCGCGACCGTGCCCGACGACTTCCTTCGCTCGATCGATGCGACCGCTGATCGCCTCCGGTCGCGCCCGGCCGGCAGCCGCGCGATCTGGGGCGCCGGAGCGAAAGGAGTCGTGTTCGCGCTGCTCATGCAGCGCGCCGGGATCGACCTCGACGTCGCGATCGACATCAACCCGGCGAAGCAGGGGAGGTACCTGCCGGCGACCGGATTGCGCGTCTGCTCGCCCGGCGAGGCGATGCTCGACCTCCCCCGCGGCGCGGACGTGTCGGTGATGAACGGGAACTACCTCGACGAGATCCGGGCGATGACCGACGGGCGCTTCAACCTCTGGGCGATCGACCACGCAGAGACGTAACGTGGCCGCGGGCGAACCCGGGCTTCGCGCACGGCCGCTGATCCTTCGGCCTCAGGGGCTCGGACGCCTCGCTCGGTGCTCGCGCCGGCGGTCGCGGTCCTCGATCAGCTTCTTGGCTGCGGCACGGTCGGGACCATGATGGCGTGCGAGCTCGCGCAGCGCCGCTTCCCATTCCGGCGCCCAGAGCCAGCGGGCGAGGCGGCGCACGCTCGGCGTCACCCAGGAGGTTCGTCCGGCGTCGGCGAGCACGAGCCCCCGCGCTCGTTCGCGCTCGTCCTCGTTCAGCGAGGGGTGGCGCACGAACGACAGCGTGCGCATCGCGCGCCGCGCGACCTCCGTGTCGGTCGACAGCAGGCGAGCCCGCAACGCGGCCCGCGTGGGGTTGTCGGCAACCGCGTGTGCAAGCCGCCCGAGCGCCGGCTGGGTGCAATGCTTCCGCCCCTCGACGACGTCGAGGACGTACCGACGTGCTCGTGCGCGCTGCGCGGCGTCCATGGACGAGTGGGAGAGCCTGCGGGCAACGCGGGCGCGCTCGTAGCCTGACCGGAACTCGTACACGTCGGCCTCGAGGTACGTCAGCGCGTCGTCGACTTCGTCGTGTTCGCCGCTCACCTTCTCAGCGTGACGGTCGCACCTCGTATGCGCAATGGGCCGCGCCGGCGACCATGTGCTGCACGCGCTCCACGCTCGCGTCGGGCAGCACGCTGCGGATGAAGTCGATCTCGCTCGTGCAGGCTTGCCCGTAGCGCTGAGCGACCGCCCAGATCGCGCAGTTGTGCTCGACGATTCGGTAGCCGCCCGGAATCGCTTCCCACGTCGCGAGGTAGCCGTCATCGTCGAGGATGCGGGTCAGCTCGGAGACCTGCGCCTTCAGGCCGCGGCACCGCACGAGTCGCTGCTCGGCGTTGCGCACGCGCTCGTCGCGCCGCCTCTGGAAGAGGGTGTCGACGAGACCGGAGTCGGTGTCCGCGACGTATCCGAGCAGCTCGTTCGTGAGCTCGCCGTAGGCCTTCGGGAACAGGCCGTCGGCCTTGTCGGTGACGGTGTACTCGAGCTGCGGACGCCCTCGCTGACCAGCGGGACGAGGCTGCTCGGTCGCTTCGGCCAAGCCCTCATCGACGAGCGCCGCGAGATGCTGTCGCGCGCCGCTCGGTGTCATGTGCAGCTGGCGGGCGATGTCGGTCGCCGTCGCCTGGCCGCGGCGTCGGAGCGCGTACAGCACAGCGCGCCGGCCCTCGGGCAGCGGGACGAGGGTGTGGTCACTCATGGTCGGTCAGGAAGCAACAAGTGGTTGTCTCCGAACTCGTGCCACAGGTAGCCCTCTCGTCGTGCCTCGCCGTACGCCCGCTCGAGCGTAGGTCGCCCGGCGATCGCTTCGAGCATGAGGAGATGCGTCGCCTCGGGCTCGTGCCAACCGGTGAGCAGGCCGTCGACCGCTCGCACACCACGCTCGGGAGTGACGACGAGCTCGGTCCAGCCGGCGCCGGGGTGCACGATGCCGCGGTCGTCGACGACTGACTCGAGCGCCCGCACGACCGTCGTGCCGATCGCGACGACGCGCCCGCGGCCCGCATGCACTGCGTTCACGAGGTTGGCGGTCGATGGCGTCACTCGATAGCGCTCGGGGTACGGCATCTCGCTGCCTTCGAGCGACGACACACCAGTGTGCAGAAGGATCGGTGCGATCGCGATGCCTCGCCGCACGAGCTCGAGGACGAGGTCCGCGGTGAACGGCCGCGAGGCGCTCGGCATCTCCGCGCTGCCGGGCTCGACGCCGAAGATCTGCTGGTACGCGCTCAGCGGCCACGGATCAGCAGCGTGCCGGTAGCGGATGGGCTCACCGTGCGCCGCGAGGTGGTCGAGCACGGAGCCGCGCAGGTGCGGCGTCGCGATCCAGAGACGCCGTGACCCTGCGAAGTGCTGCAGGAGGGTCACGTGCCCGCCTCCTTCGAGCGCGATGTCACCGGCCAGGTCCTCGTCGATCGGGGCCGTCGTGCCGGCGACGGGCTGGCGCGCCTCGACGAGCCAGAGCCCGCCGGGGAGCTCGGTCGAGAAGTGGATGCGGAGGGCTCGTCCGTCTGCGGTCAGCGCGCTCACTGCCGCGGCGACCGTCGCCGAGGTGTTCACGACGACGAGGTCGCCGGCGTGGAGGTGATCGGGGAGATCCGTGAACCGCGTGTGCACCACTCGATCGGCGCCATCCGACACGAGCAGCCGCACGTCGTCGCGACCTTTCCCGCGAACCTCCGGGGGTTCGTGCGCCTCGAGTGCGGGGTCGAGGGGAAGGGTGAGTGCGGACTCGAGCACGGTCATGACGACACCTCCGCGAGCCGGTGGCGGCCACTCGGTCCGTCGCTCTCGACGAGCGCGACGAGCCTCGGTGCGACGGTGCCTGGCAGCGGTCGATCGGAGATGTCCTCGCCCGGGAACGCGTCTTGGTGCATCTCGGTGCGCATGTCGCCGGGATCGACGACCCAGACTCGTACCTCCGGTTGCTCCACGGCGAGGACCGCGGAGAGCTGCTCGAGCGCTGCCTTCGACGAGCCGTACCCACCCCATGTCTCGTACGGCTCGACCGCAGCGTCTGATGTGATGTTGATGATCGCCCCGTGGCTCTCGGCGAGGAAGGGAAGGAGCTCCTGCGCGAGCGCGAGGGGAGCGACGACGTTCACCTCGTAGATGCGGCGCAGCACCTCGAGGTCGATCTCTTGGAGCCGAGGGAGCGGGCTGGCTCCGAGGGTGCTCGCGTTGTTGACGAGGAGGTCGAGCCGCCCGAGCGAGCGCACGGCCTTCGCGAGCGAGGTGCGGTGGGCTTCATCCGCGACGTCCCCAGCGATGGCCCGGACGTCGGTGCGCTGGGCGAGCTCGGCAACGGCGAGCTCGAGCCGGTCCTGCCGGCGGGCATCCACGACGAGCCGCCATCCCCGATCGGCGAGCGCCTTGGCGAGCTCGAGACCGAGGCCTTGTGACGCCCCGGTGATCAGTGCGACTGGCTGTGTTGCTGGTCCTGTGTCCATCTGCGACCCCTCTCTGTCGAGGAAGGTATCGCAAAGAACAAGTTATTACTACTTTTATTTCATGCAGTGAGGAGGCGAGGCTCGGCCCACCCTCGGCGCAGCCGTTGCACGTGTCGACGAAGGTCGCGGAGGTAGTCCCGGAGCGCCGAGAAGAGCACGCCGACCTCGAGGTCGGGGTCGCCGTCGGCCCGAAGATGGCGCACTGCGATCACACCGACGCTGTTGTGCGCGATCGCGAGCCGGCCGTCGCGGCGGCTGAACCGCGCGAAGAGCTCGTTCGCCTTGCGCGGGCTCGACGCGTCGATGGCGGCTTGCTCGCACGGGAGCAGCGGGGTGTAGAGCCAGATGTTGACCTCTTCGGTCTGACCGAGGACGCACTGGTAGAGGTACGACATGCCGTCTTGCTCGACCACGCCGACGAGTGGCATGTCTGGCGACATCCGGTAGCGCACCAGCTCGCGGCTGCGCGGCGTCGGCTGCCAGGGGCTCGCTCCGGATTCGACGACGAACGCGTCGAGCAGCAGGCGCGGGTTCCGCTGCCGGTCAGCCACCGTTGCCGCCGTGCCCGTCGCCTTGTCCGTTGTCGCCTTGTCCGTTGTCGCCGTGTCCGCCGCCGTGTCCGTTGCCACCCTGAGAGCCACCGCCCTGCGTGTCAGTGCCCTGGGAGTCACCACCCTGGACGTCACCACCGTGTCCATTGCCGCCACCATTGCCGTTCCCTTCGCCATTGGCCGCCGCCACCGTGGTGACCGTGGTCGTGCTGGATCTGCTCGTCGTCGAGGTCGTCGTCGGCGTTGTCGTGCTGGACGTCCCACTCGCCGCTTGCACCGTGGTCGAAGCCGAGATCTGCCCGTTGCACGCTGCGTCGGCGGCGGCGAGGAGGTTGCGCCACGGGGGGGCATCCGGGTTCTTCGGGTGTCCCTTCTCGATCGCCTTGAGGTACGCGTTGCAGAGCCCATTGCCCGCGGGCCCCGTCACATCAGGGCCTCGGCCGCGAGCCGCGGCCGAGGCCGCCGTCGTCGAGACATCGGCGGTGGCAGTGGAGGTGCCGCCGATCGTCGACGCGGTCGTCGGTGCTGACGATGAGTCGTCGGCACCTGCCGTCGAGGAGGAGGTCGGGGAGGAGGAGGTCGGGGAGGAGGAGGTCGCGCCCGACGTCACCGTGGTGGTCGCGCTCGCATCTTCGTCCTCGCCTTGGTCGTCGTTGTTGCCGTTCGTGGTGAGCGACTGCTCGTCGTCCGGGTTCGGGAACGTGATGCCGACGTGGGACGCGGTGTTCGAGACCGCACGCTGCAGCCCCTCGGGCAGATGACCCGTCGCCGCTGCAGCGACACCTGTCGACCAGAGTGTCGCCGCGACGACGATGGCTGCGGCCTTCGCCGGCAGGGGGATCGACCTGGGCCGACGGAGATTGGTCGGCTCGGAAGGTTCTGAGACCAGCTCGATGAACCGGGCGACGGTGGCGTCAGCGGCACCGAGCTCTGCAGCGGTTCCCTGACTGCTCGCTCGACGGATGAGTGCCGCCGTCGCCTCCATCGCCTGGCCCGCGTCGGCTCCGAGTTCATCGCCGTCCAGCACGCGGTCGATGTCCTCGTCGGGGACGTGGTGGTCTGACACGCGCTGTACATCGTGCGGCGGCGCCGCAGCGTTACATCCCCGCTGAGATCTTCGGCCCGAGGCTTTCGGCGAGCTTCTTCAGGGCACGATGCTGGGTGACGCGCACCCACGTCTCCGTGCGCTGCATCACCTCGGCCACGACGGCGGTGTCGATGCCGGCCACCACCCGCAGCAGCACGACTTCGGCCTGCTCCTCCGACAACGTCGCGGTGATCAGGGTGACTGCGTCCTGGGCCGAGAGGCGCTCGATGGCCTCGACATCGGTCACGTCGACAGCCGGGAGGCTCGCGAACCCGTCGGCATCGCTCACGTCGGTCTGTCGGCGCCCCGTCCGTCGTCGCGCGTCGATCAACCGGCGACGCGCGATGGTGAACGCCCATCCTCGAAACCCTGCCTCGTCACCCTCGAACGACCGGATGCCACGAGCGATCGCCTCCCAGACCTCGGCGGCGAGGTCTTCGGCTGCATCGCGATCCCGGCTGCGCAGGTAGCGGAGCAGGCGCGGCTGCAGCTCCTCGAACAGCACGGCGACGGCCCAGGGCGCGCCGGCCTTCGCTCCGTCCAGAACCGCGCCGAAATCGCGCTCGTGCGCCACATGGTTGTCATCGACGTCGAGAGGGGTCGGGTTTACTCGAAGAGGGGTTGCTTCAGCCCGTGACGAGCCCCGCGTCGGACAGATTGCCCATCTGCTGGGTGACCAGGTCGTCGACCGAGCCCACGGTGAGTGGGTTGCCGATCACCACGACCGCGACGTTGCCGCTCTGGCCCCATGTCGCCTGGCTGCGTCCGTTCGAGCCGTCGAACGTGAAGGTGAACGCGTCGTCGAGGCCCCCGCTGCTCTTCACCGCATCGGCGGGTTGGGGCGTGAGGTTGCAGCCGCTGCGTGCGTTCTGCGTCAGGAAGTCCCGCGTGGTCGTGACGTACGTCGACGCGGTCGCGGTGTCCGGGAACACCAGCGTCACGATCGCGACCTCAGAGGAGCCGTCGGCCGACGTCAGCTTCTCGTCGACCTCGGTGGCGGTCGACCGGTCCGCAGACGGCGTGCTGAAGCAGAGGTAGTCGAGCTCGGGATCGATCGAGGTGATCGACTGCTCGAAGCCCTCGCCGAGTGTGTCAGGTGCGATGAGTGCGGCCTGCTGCTGCTGGAGGGTCGAGGAGCTGCCCGGCGCACTGTCGGAGGGGCTCGACTCCCCGGTGATGGCCTCCTCCATCTTCTGCTTCTGCTCCTGCACGAGGAATTGGACCTCGGAGGGATCCATGCCTGTCGGGTCGCCGAAACCGACGAACACGACGACGTCGTCGCCCACCTTCGCGAACCCGATCGCCCCTTGGTTCGAGACATCCGCGGTCCCTTCGGTGAACGCGACAGAGCCGTCGAAGAAGTCGGTCTGCGACAACGGACACGAGTCGGATGGCACGTGGCTCGCGCCGAAGTCATTGAGCTTCTGGAGGAACGCGTCGGCCGAGTCGCTGTCCGGGAATTGGATCGCGCCGGCGGCCGCCTTCTTCCCCGAGAAGTCAGGCGAGTCGGCGAACAGCCGCGACCGGTAGTCGGTCGTCTTGAACACGTCGAGGAGGTCGCCAGGGGCGTCGCACAGCACGTCGGCGGGGAAGTTCGCGGTGCCTTGCAGCGCGAGCGTACCGACGACGTTCTCGAGGTCGAGCGACGAGAGCAGCCCCGATTCGAGCGGATCCGAGATGTCGCCGCCCGTCGCAGTCGTCGTGTCCGCGCCTCGGGTGTCGGTCGTCACCGAGCTGTCCGAGGTCGCCGCGCCTTCCGCTCCGTTGTCGCTCCCGCCCCTCGCGAACACGGCGACGCCCGCGGCGACGAGCGCGATCGCGGCGACGCCCGCACCGACGAGCAACCCCGTGCGCTTGCGCTTCTTCGGCTCGTCGGCCGCCGCCGAAACGGCCGGCTGGCTCGGCGGCACGTACGGCGGCGGAGTAAGGGAAGGCGGAGGCGGCGTCGGCGGCGCGGCAGCCGGCGCGCCGGCAGGGCCGGTCGCCGCCG
>DATKAS010000288.1:0-2361 GCA_035497855.1 Acidimicrobiales bacterium | reverse complement strand
CCAAGGGCTGGCAGGCAATCAGGCCGCAGGATCATGCGATGTTGCAGCCGATGTTCCGCGTCGCGCTGGTTATGAAGAACGGCCACCTTGTCGCAAACGTGCTCGGCACCGCGAGCCCGTACGACACGGCGCCTCCTCTCGTCCCGATGAAGGGCTGAGGGGCGACAGCACCAGTCGGCGCGTGAGCGCACCTCCAATCCTCGCAACACGGGACCTCGGACTCGACATCGGCGGCGCGACGATCGTCGCCGGTGTCGGGCTCGAGGTCCGCGAGGGTGAACTGCTCGCCCTGATCGGCCCGAACGGGGCCGGCAAGACGACGCTTTTCAACCTCGTGTCCGGATTGCGGCGGCCGACGAGCGGCCGCGTCGAGCTCGACGGTGTCGACGTGACCGATCTGCCGCCGTTTCGCCGTGCCCGGGCCGGTCTGGGCAGGACGTTCCAGGTTTCGAACGTCTTTCCACTGCTGTCGGTGCACGAGAACGTCCGCCTCTCCGCCGACGCGGCGATGGGCGGGACGATGCGGATCTGGCGGCGGGCAAATGCGGTCCACGAAGCCGTCAATCGGGCGGGCTGGGCAATCGGTCGTGTCGGCCTGGCCGGACGCGATGGGTGGCCTGCCGGACTGCTTTCGCACGGGGACAAGCGGAAGCTCGAGCTCGCGATGCTGCTTGCCGGCCGTCCGCGCGTGCTGCTCCTCGATGAGCCGATGGCGGGTGTCTCGATGGAGGATGTTCCCGAGCTCGTCGAGCTGATCCGCTCCGTGCACGCCGACGAGGGGAAGACGGTGCTGATGGTCGAGCATCACATGGAGGTGGTCACCGGCCTCGCACAACGCATCGCGGTCATGCACCATGGACGCCTGCTTGCCGTCGACACACCCGACGCGATCATGCGCGACGCGAGGGTGCGGCAGGCGTACCTGGGAGAAGACCTCTGATGGCGCTGCTGTCCGTGCACGACCTCCATGTCTACCTCGGCGAGTCACACGTGCTGCAAGGGATCACGTTCGATGTCAGGGAGGGCGGAGTAACCGCCATCCTCGGCCGCAATGGCGTCGGCAAGACGACCACGCTGCGGGCTTTGATGGGGCTCGTCGATCGTCGGGGCACGATCGAGTTCGGCGGTACCGACATCAGGCAGGTACCGACGCACAAGATCGTCCGCCTTGGCGTCGGCTACGTGCCAGAGGATCGCGACGTCTTCGCGGCATTGACGGTCGACGAGAATCTGCGGCTTGCCGAGCGGGGCGCTGAGACTCGGTACGACCTCGTCTACGACCTCTTTCCCGAGTTGCGCGACCGCGGCAAACAGGCTGCGGGCACGCTCTCGGGAGGCCAGCAACAGATGCTCGCGATCGGGCGAGCGCTCCTGAACGATAACCGTGTGCTGCTCGTCGACGAGCCGACGAAAGGGCTCTCTCCTCTGCTCGTCACCGAGGTCGCGGTGGCCCTCGAGCGCGTATCGGAACTGACGACGGTCTTGCTCGTGGAACAGAACCTTGGGCTCGTGCAGCGCGTCGCGCACGACGCCGTCGTCCTCGACACAGGACGCGTTGTTCACGCCGGTCCGGCCAAGGAGCTGTTGGAGAACAAGCCGATGGTCCACCGCATGCTCGGTGTCGGATGACGTTCCACGACCAGGCCATCAGTCTTGAGGGCTGGGCTACCTACCCGACTCGTTCGAACTCACGCCGATGAGCACCTTTCTGTTGCTGACGATCACCGGCCTCGGCCTCGGAGCGATGTACTTCCTGATCGCCTCTGGGCTATCGCTGATCTACGGATTGATGGGCGTGCTGAACTTCGCTCACGGCGTGTTCATCACGGTCACCGGGTACACGCTGTGGTTCACGGAGTCGAAGCTCGGCGGCGTTCCGGTGTTGCCACGATTCCTGATTGCTGCGCTCGTCGGACTGATCGTCGGCACCGTCTTCGCAGCACTCGTCGAGCTCGTCCTGATCCGGCCGCTCTACGGCCGCCACATCGAGCAGGTGCTCGTCACGGTTGGTGTCGCCCTCGCCGTCACTGCGCTGGTGACGGCGATCTGGGGAAGCGACGCTCGGGTCGTAGCTGCGCCTGCGTGGGTGGGCGACACGGCGACGATCTTCGGTGCGCACATCCCGAACGACCGCTGGCTGGAGATCGCTACGGCCGCGGTCGTCCTCTTCGCGTTGGAGGCGTTCCTGCGGCGGACCCGCTATGGGCTCATCGTCCGCGCGGGGGTCGAGAACCGGTCGATGGTGACCGCACTCGGGATCGACGTGCGCAGGTCGTTCACGCTCGTGTTCGCGATCGGTGGTCTTGCCGCGGGTATCGCCGCAGTTCTTTACACGCTCTACTCGACGACCGTCGATCCGCA
>DATKAS010000287.1:0-6068 GCA_035497855.1 Acidimicrobiales bacterium | reverse complement strand
TCAGCCAAATATGCAAGTGTATGCGCTCGCGCGGCCGCTGGCCCGCGTTCGGCGCGTAGTTTGACCTCTGTGATCCGAGGAACCGTCGCTGCGATCGCTCTTTCGATCGCGTACTACATCGTGTTCATCACGCGGATCGGCCCGGTCGTGCTCGTCCTGACCCGCACACACGGCGTGCATTCGGGCGACTCGCTGTCGTTCCCCTTCGTTGCGCTCGCGCTCGCGATGGCCTATCCGTGGAGACGCGCCGCGGCCACGACCGCGCGCTGAGGCATAACGTGCGGCCCATGGCCGCATCGCTCCCGCCCTATCGAGCCGACCACGTCGGCAGCCTGTTGCGCCCGCAGTCCGTGCTGCAGGCCCGCGACGACTTGGCGGCGGGCCGCATCGGTGCCGCCGAGCTCAGTGCGATCGAAGACGACGCGATCCGCGAGGTCGTGAGGATGCAAGAAGATGTCGGCCTGCAGGCGGCGACCGACGGGGAGTTCCGCCGAGGGTCGTGGCACATGGACTTCATCTACCAGCTCGGTGGGGTCGACAAGTCCGACGAGACGTTGCGGATCGAGATGCGCAACGACGACGAGGAGATCGCGTTCGAGACCGCTGCGTTGAAGATCGGGAAGCTCGGTCTCCCGAGGACGATCTTCGCGGATGACTTCACGTTCCTCAAAGACACCACGAAGCTCACTCCGAAGCTCACGGTGCCGTCGCCGAGCATGGTGCACTACCGCGGCGGCCCTGCAGCGATCGACCACTCCGTGTACCCGACGATGGACGAGTTCTGGGACGACCTCAGCGCCGCCTACGCGAAGCAGGTCTCGGGCCTCGCCGAGCTGGGCTGCACCTACCTGCAGTTCGACGACACGAGCCTCGCCTACCTGAACGATCCGGCGGAGCGGGCGAAGCTGACGGCGCGCGGCGACGACGCCGAGCATCAGCACCTGCGCTACATCAAGCAGATCAACGCCGCTCTCGCGGGCCGTCCACCGTCGATGCGGGTCACGACGCACATGTGCCGCGGCAACTTCCGATCATCATGGGCGGCAGAAGGCAGCTACGACTTCGTAGCCGAAGCCTTGTTCACCGAGCTCGCCGTCGACGGCTTCTTCCTCGAGTACGACGACGCGCGCTCCGGCGGCTTCGAGCCGCTTCGGTTCGTGCCCAAGGAAAAGGTCGTCGTGCTCGGCCTCGTCACGTCGAAGCGGCCGCAGCTCGAGCGCAAGGACGAACTCAAGCGACGCATCGACGAAGCGGCGAAGTTCGTGCCTCTCGATCAGCTGTGCCTCTCGCCCCAATGCGGGTTCTCGTCGACCGTCGAGGGGAACGTGCTCAGCTACGACGACGAGGTCGCGAAGCTGCGGCTCGTCGTCGACGTCGCGAACGACGTGTGGGGCTGAGTCAGCGGCTCCGCCAGAACAGACGGCGCCGGCGGCGGCGGCGGCGGCGGGGGAACCTCGGGAGCTCGGGACCGCGAAACAGGGTCGGCGAGAAGTGGTCTTCGCGCGTTCCCCACGGTTCGTACGGCCAGGGTGCATCGGCGGGCATCGGGAACCTCCGGTTGAGCTTGCTGGGTCCACTCCCCCGGGTGGTGTACGTCGATCGTCGCGCAGATGGTTCGGTGCATCTGGCGGAATTCGGCCGAAGTGACCGATGCCACCGTGCCCGAGACCCTGCACTCCCCCGGGTCTACTCAGGAGCCACAGGTCTCGAGCACGACCCGGACGAACGTGGAGGTGGCGGTCGCGGTGTCGCCGACCCGCCATGCGACGCGGAACTCGTCGTAGAGAGCGACAGGCTGCAGCGGCTTGATGACGACTCCGCTCTGCGGCTCACGATCGACCTGCCATGAGTTGAGCCATCCGATGCCGGAACCCACAGCGACCAGGTCGAGCACGCGCTCGACCTGCACCGCAGCGTGGTTCACCCAGACCGGTCGGGCGCCGAAGGACGTGCAGTACGCCTCGATCTCGTCGTGGGCTGTCGGCGCGTCGCGGCGGTCGACCACGAAGACGTGCTCGCCGTCGAGGTCGCGTACGTCGACGACGGGCTTCGCCGCGAGCGGGCTCACCGACGGGACAGCGACATGGTCGACTGGGACGCGAGCGAGTGGCACCGAGGCGATGCGCTCGGGCTCTCCGACCGGCGCGCGGACGATGCCGACGGCCAATGTCCCCTCCCGCAGTCGGTCGAGGATCGTGAGCGAGGTGAGGGCATCGGGACGAACCGCCGCGTCCGGCTGCTCGGCGAGCAGCGCCCCGACCGCGCGCATGAGCCCTCCCTCGCTGCCGTGGCAGTACCCGACGCCGAGCGGGGCGATCGCCGCGGTCGCGAGCTCGGCACCCACCGCGTCGAAGCGGTCCATCGCCCGCAGCACGTCGCGCGCCTCGACCAGCAGGCGCTCGCCCGCAGGCGTGAGGACGACACGCCGGCTCGTGCGCTCGAAGAGCCGCAGACCGAGGTCTTCTTCGAGCTCCCGGATCCGCTGCGAGAGGGGCGGGGTGGTGACGTGGAGGCGCTGCGCCGCCCGGCCGAAGTGGCGCTCCTCGGCGACGGCGACGAAGTACCGGAGATGGCGCACGTCGGCGCGGGGCATCGCTCCGAACGTTATCGCTTTGGACATGATCCGTGTCCGGTTCGGTCGTGGACTTTTCCGATGCGACCGGGGAAGGTGGGGACGTGAAGCTCATCTGGTTCCACCTGATGCCGTATCCCGAGCTGCCCGAGGACTTCAACAAGAACCACCGGAGCGTCTGGGTCGACATCGACCCGGCCCTGTTCGATCCGGACGTGGTCGCGGAGAGCTACGACACCTACATCGACCAGCTCGTCTACGCCGAGGAGTGCGGCTTCGACGGGATCGGGATCAACGAGCACCACGCCAACGGCTACGGGCTCATGCCCTCGCCCAACCTCTTCGGGTCGATCCTCGCGACCCGCACCTCGCGAGCGGCGATCACGGTGCTCGGCAACTCGGTCGCGCTCTACAACCCGCCGGTCCGCGTCGCCGAGGAGATGGCGGTCATCGACTTGATGTCACGCGGCCGCCTCATCGCTGGCTTCCCTGTCGGCACCTCGATGGACACCACCTACGCGTACAGCGCGAACCCCGGCACGTTGCGAGCGAAGTACGCCGAGGCGATCGACCTCATCCTGCGAGCGTGGAAGGAGCCCAAGCCGTTCGCGTTCAACGGCCGGTTCACCCAGATGCGCACCGTCAACGCGCTCCCGCGCCCTCTGCAGCAGCCCCACCCGCCGGTGTGGATCCCCGGCGGCGGGTCCGTCGAGACCTACGACTTCTGCGCAGCGAACGACTACGTCTACGGGGCCCTCTCCTACTACGGGCACCTGCTCGCGCGTGAGAACGTCGGCAATTACTGGCGACGCGTCGAGGAGAACGGCAAGGACCCGAACCCGCACCGGCTCGCCTTCGTGCAGTTCATCGGTGTGGGCGACACCGACGCCGAGGCGTACCGCCTGTACAAGGAACCCGCGGAGTACTTCTTCAACCGCTCCTTGCACGTCTACGCGGGCTACGCCGACCCGCCGGGCTACGTCACCGAGGCATCCGTCCGGGCGCGCTACAAGTCCGCCGTGCGCCAGATCGCCCGCACGAAGCAACAGAAGCACGACCTCACGTGGGACGAGATGGTCGAGAAGGGCTACGTCGTGATCGGCAGCCCGGACACCGTGCGCGAGACCCTGGAGGAGGTCGCCAAGACGTTCAACTGCGGCCACCTCCTCACCGCGCTGCACTTCGGCAACATGAACGACGAGCTCACGCGCTACAACACCAAGCTCTTCGGCGACAAGGTCGCTCCTGCGCTGCGCTCGATCTACGCAGACGTCGACGACCCGTGGTGGCCATCAGGTGCGAGGGCGGTCTGACATGACCGAATCACGCGACCTCCTGTACCTGTTCGGCATCGCGGGCCATCCGGCTCCGTCACCGGTGCTCGGCCAGCTCGAAGCCGCCGGCTTCCGCATCGTGGTGCCGAAGATGAAGGGCTTCGACGGCAGCTTCGATTTCGTCGCGCCCGACGACTACCTCGGCTGGCTGACCGTCCTCTGGGACGCTGTCGACGCGAGCGACGTGCGGCTGCCGTGCCCGGTCCTCGGTGCGTCGGTCGGCGGCATGCTCGCGGCCGACCTCGCCGCCTTCCGACCCGAGGCCGTCACCGCACTTGCGCTGCTCGCGCCGTTCGGCATCTTCGACGAGGAGAACCAGGGCATCGACCTGTACGCGGTACCGACCCCAGACCGCATGGCCCACCTGTTCGCGAAGGGCGTGCCCGAGCCGTTCGTGGATCGCTTCGGCGAGCTCGGTCCGGACGATGGGCCCGTCGCGCGCTACCTCAGTGACGTCGCCGCGGCGAACCTCGTCTGGCCGCTCGGCGATCGCGGACAGGCGTCGCGACTGCACCGCATCACCGTCCCCCGCCTTTCCCTTTGGGGCGGGCAGGACGAGCTGCTGCCACCGGGCGTGTCCGCGCGCTGGGTCGAGCGCGGCGTGCCGGCGGAGATCATCGAAGGCGCAGGCCATCTCCTCGAGTGGGACGCACCGGACCAGGTGTCGGCGCGGCTCCTCGACTTCCTGCACTAGACCACATCCGTCCTCGACCACCGGAGGGTGCCATGGGTCTCGTCGACGAGGCTGAGTTCCACTACTTCCACTTCTTCCCGTACACGAACCTGCCGGCGAACCACAAGGAACGGCCCTCGCTCTGGGTCGACTTCCCCAACAGCAACTACGACCCGAAGATCGGCAGCGACCTGTACAACCGCTACCTCGACGAGATGGTGCTCGCCGACAAGCTCGGGTACGACGGCATCGTCCTGAACGAGCACCACAACACGCAGTACACGATGAACCCCGCGCCGAACCTCACGGCAGCCGCGCTCATCCCCCAGACCAAGGGCTGGGTCAGCGTGTTCGGCACTCCCCCGAACTTCGAGTACCCGAACCGGCTCGCCGAGGAGTACGCGATGCTCGACGTGATGTCGCGCGGTCGACTGCGCGTCGCGTTCCCGCTCGGCACCGGCATGGAGTACTGGGCGAACGCAGTGAACCCGGCGACGGCGCGGGCCCGGTTCCGCGAGTCGCTCGACATCATCCTCAAGTGCTGGAAGGACGACGGACCCCAGAGCTATGCGGGTGACTTCTACAGCTATCGCTACCTGAACCCGTGGCCGAAGCCGCTGCAGAAGCCGCATCCCGAGTGCTACATCGTCGGCACCGGTTCGCCCGAGACGATCGAGCTCGCTGCCGAGCTCGGGTTCGGCTACTCGGTCGTCTTCATCCCGACGGAGGTGCAGCTGCGGGTCTTCGACCAGTACCGCGAGCGTCTGGCCGCACACGGGCACACGGTCACCCCCGACAAGGTGACGATCGGGATCTTCGCCTACGTCGCCGAGAACGAGGAGCTCGCGCAGCGCGAGTTCATGCCCCACCTCCTGTACTTCTTCGAGAACGCGTTGCGCACGACGCCGCGCTACCTCGTGCCGCCGGGCTACGTGACCGTCCCCGAGTTCCGCAAGCGGGTGCAGGCGCCCGACGTCCATGGTTCGGCGAACTGGGACGACTTGGTCGCAATCAACCGCATCGTCGCGGGCACGCCCGAGCAGGTGGCCGACGCGGTGGGCGGCTGGATCGAGGCCGCGGGCACGAACCGTGTGAACCTCAACCTCACGATCGGCGACATGCCGAGCTGGAAGGTCGTGAAGAACACGACGCTGTTCGCCGAAGAGGTCATCCCCCGGTTGCGCAAGAAGAAGGCGGCGGCGGCGTGAGCACACCGAACTCGAACAAGACGTCGTTCGACAAGCTCACGTTCGACGTGCAGGGCACCGAGACGGTCGTGCTCGCTGCCGGCAACCCCGATGCGGCGCCGCTCGTGTTCTTCCACGGCGGCGGCACGTTCCACGGTTGGGCGTTCGCCGAGCCATGGACGTCATCGTTCCGCGTGCTCATCCCCTTCCACCCGGGCTTCGGTGAGTCGGGTGACATGGAGGGCTTGCGCGACGTCGGCGACGTCGTCCTCCACTACGTCGACCTCTTCGATCAGCTCGGG
>DATKAS010000286.1:0-3930 GCA_035497855.1 Acidimicrobiales bacterium | reverse complement strand
GACACCTGACGCTGCACGCCGAGAGGGAGGTCCCTGACCAGCACATCGCCGAACCGCGCGAGCCCGAGCCCGAGCGGAGCGATGCTGGCGCCGTAGGAACCGGCGACGAACCTGAGGTTCTCCGACACGGTGAGATCTCGGTAGAGGCCGAGGTTCTGCGGCACGTAGCCGAGGCGCCTCCGGCGGTCGCGGTCGGGAGTGCCGCCGAGCACCTCGACACGACCGCCGCTCGTGTTGAGCAGGCCGAGGAACATCCGGATGAGGGTCGTCTTTCCCGCTCCGTTGGCGCCGAGCAGGCCCACGACCTCACCGGGCCACACCTCGAGCGACACGCCGTCCACCGCGGTGAGGGCGCCGAAGCGCCGAGTCACCGAGTCCGCCCGCGCCAGAGGGCGGTTCATGCGAGAGCTGCGGCGCGCCGACCGAGCGACAGCGCGATGACGATGTCTTCGAGGTCCGGCTCGACGATGGCGCACCCCGCGGGCGGATCGGCATCGAGCCAAAGCTCGCGGCGGCTACGTCCGCGGCGCCACGACCATGCGGGTCGTGACGGCTCGTCGGATTCGGTCACCACGCCCCGGAAGTCGAGGCGGATGTCGTCGTACGAACCCTCCACGAGGACGCGGCCCTCGTCGAGAGCGACGAGGTGAGCGGCCCGCTCGGCCTCGTCGAGGTAGGTGGTCGAAACGATCACCGCGGCTCCGCCCGCGGCCGCCTCCGCAATCAGGCGCCAGAGCTCGACGCGGCTCACAGGGTCGACGCCAGTGCTGGGCTCGTCGAGCACGAGCAGAGCCGGCGAGTGCAACATGGCCATGCAGAACGCCAGCTTCCGGCGCATGCCACCCGAGAGCTGCGACGCCAATCGGTCGCTGGCATCGGTGAGGTCGGCGCGCTCGAGAAGCGCAGTGCGGCGCCCGATGAGCTCGGCGCCCTGAAGCCCGTAGACGCCGCCGGCGAAGTCCAGGTTCTCCTTCACGGTGAGGGAGGCCCACGTTCCGGACACTGCCGGCATGTATCCCTGCCGGTCCTTGGGCGGGGTCTCGACGGTGCCTGCGTCGAGCGCCACTTCGCGAACCAGTGCGCGGAGCAGCGTCGACTTCCCGGCGCCGTCACCTCCGACCACCGCCACCACCGAACCCCCAGGCATCGTCACGCTGACGTCTTCGAGCGCGACGACGTCGCCGAAGCGGACCGTTGCTCCGCGAATTGCGAAGCTCACGCCGCGCTCAGATCGCTCGATGCGTCCGCGCCGCGGTGCTCACGATCGCGAGGTCGGCTCCCGGGCGCGAGATCTCGTCGGAAGCGAAGCGACGCACCGCTGAACACCACGGCGGCCATCACGGCCAGGATCGCATACGCGTACCAGAGCGCCGTGATCGAGGCGCCGCGCAGCATGACCCCTCGGGCGATGATGTTGAAGTACGTGAGTGGCAACAGGTAGCCGATCCACCGCACGCCTGGCGCCATCGCATCGAGCGGGAAGGTCATGCCCGACAACAGCACCTGAGGCAGGAGGAAGAAGAACGCGGTCTGGATCGCTTGCCCGGTGGTTTGTGACACGGTGGAGACGAAGATCCCTAGGCCGAGCACGACCAAGAGGAACAAGGCTGCCCCGAGGACGAACGCGGCCACGGAGCCGTTGAACGGCACTCCGAACAGCCAGATCCCGAGCAACGTCACGATCACCATGTCGAGCGAGGCGATCAGGAAGTACGGCACGACCTTGCCGAGGATCACCGACGTCGGCCTGATCGGCATCACCGCGAGCTGCTCGAGCGTCCCTGCCTCGCGCTCTCGTACGAGGCCGATGCTCGTGACGATCGTGCCGATGAAGGCCAGGATGAGCCCGATGATCGCGGGCACCATCACCCAGGAAGTCTTCAGCTCGGGGTTGTAGAGCACCTCGGTCTGGACCGTGCCGCCGGCCTTGTTCAACGCACCCACGATCGACTGTGCCGCCAGGATCTCGGACCCGTCGACGAGCGCGACAACTGGAACCGACCCCGTGACGAATGCGACGTCGACCTTGTTGTCTTGGAGCAGATGCTCGGCATCGGCACGAGTGGCGGATGGATCGAGCACGGTCACGTCGAACTCCGGCGGCAGCGCCTCGGCAACTTGCGTCGAGTCTGGCCCGACCACAGCCGCCTTCACGCTCGACACGTAGAAGTTCGCGGCATAGCCGAAGATGACGAGCAGAAGCAGCGGCATCACGATCAACATCGCGAGGGTGCGCCGGTCCCGCCTCAGCTCACGGAATTCCTTCACCACCATGGCACGCACTCGCGGCACGCTAGGCGGGGCCCCATGACACGGCGCCGGCGATCGTCGACCTCGTCGGTAGGGCCGAACTCCCCTGGTCGAGCAAGCCGGTCAGCAGGATGCTTCGGTTGTGCCAGTGATGAGAGGCGAGCGCGAAGGGCCCCATTACTGGCCAGTGCCGCCCGGCGTCGTCGTGGGGTTCGCGGTCGCCCTCGGCCTCTCGTTCGTCCTCGTCAACCTCATCTCCTACGCCTACAGCAGGTTGGGGCTCGGTCCGGGCTGGGCAGTCGCGGTGCTCCTCGCCTCGATCGTCGGCAGCTGGTTCAACATCCCGATCGTGCGGCTCCGGTCGACAACTGAAGTCCGTGCGGTGCTCGTGAAGTGGTTCGGGATCGTGTACGTCGCGCCGCGCGTTGTGCGCACCGGCACCAAGATCTTGGCGGTCAACGTCGGGGGCGCCGTGATCCCGACCGTCCTCTCCGGCTATCTGATCGCCCGCAACCACCTCGGGTGGACGACGATCGCCGCGGTGGCGATGGTCGCCCTCATCACCCATGGCGCCGCCCGCGTGGTTCCGGGCGTCGGGATCGTCGTGCCCATGTTCATCCCGCCGATCGCGGCGGCCGTGTCAGCGTGGGTCTTCGCGCTGCATGCCGTCGCCGCCCTCGCGTATGTCGCGGGAACGATCGGAACGCTCATCGGCGGCGACCTGAGCAACCTCCGCAAGGTGAAGGAGCTGGACGCGCCCGTGCTCTCGATCGGCGGGGCAGGCACGTTCGACGGGATCTTCGTGACGGGAGTCCTCGCGGTGCTGCTCGCGGCGGTCTGACCCAGAACCCGTCACACATGCGTGTCGAGGTTCGCGGCGATCCGTTCAGCGAGCATGATCGTCACGAGGTGGGGGAAGCCGGACGGCGGGTCAGCGATGATCGACGCGTCGACGACGCTCAATGCCTCGATGCCGTGGACGTGGCCGTTCGCGTCGACGACAGCGCCGCGCTCGGGCGTCATCCCCATGGCGCAGGTGCCGACGACATGCGGAAGCGAGTACCGCTCGGCGCGCATGCTGTCACGCAGCGTCGAGACGTCGAGCGGCACCAGCGCGCCGCAGAGACGGCGCACACCGGGCTCGGACATCACCGCGTGCGCGCGGAGGCACGCCTCGACCATCCGATCGACGTCCCTGCTCGTGCGAAGGCCGGGCAGCTCGACCTCAGGAGGAGCGGTCGGGTCGGCAGAGCGCAGCCGCACCGTGCCGCGAGACTCGGGCTTGAGGAGGACCGCGTCGATCGCGAACACCGTCGGTTCGCCGGGCGCCTCTTCGGGGTCGGCGAGCCACAGCATCAGATCGGGACCGGCGCCGGTGGGCGTGTCGGCGCTCTGAAACGTCGCGATTGCGTGGAGGATGGGTGCTTGACGGGTGTCGCCCCCGAGGTACTCACACTCGATCGAAACCGCCGGATGGTCGGCGAGGTTTCGGCCGACACCGGGCAGGTCGACGCACACTGCGATGCCGTGCGCCGCGAGGTGCGCGCTCGGGCCGATCCCCGAACGCATCAGCACGCCGGGGCTGCAGTAGGTGCCGGCACTGAGCACGACCCAGGCGGCTTCGATCACGCGGCCGTCGGTGGTGCGCACACCCCGAGCGCGTGTCCCGTCGAGGACGAC
>DATKAS010000285.1:0-3644 GCA_035497855.1 Acidimicrobiales bacterium | reverse complement strand
GTTGCCGGCGGCGGGCTCGTGCTCCTGCTCGGACCGATCGTCGGCGCCCTGCTGATCCTCGCGACGAGCGCGCCGTTCTGGCTCGTCAACGTCGTCGCAGGAGCGATCTACGCAGTAGCGATGCCCTTCGTCGCGCTCACGACCGCGTACCTCTACTACGACTGCCGCGTCCGGGACGAGCTTCGCACGGACGAGACGGGCGATCGGCTCCCCGCCGAGATCGGGCTCTCGGCCTGACCTGCTGTGGGCGACCGCAGCCGCAACGGAAGAATCGCCGCGTGGGTCGAGCGAGGTCATCGCGCACGCGCACGCGCCGAGCAGGCCCGGTCGAGCCACCCCTCTTTCGAGGTCGGGTTCAGCCTGTTCGAGAGCGACTCGATGATCGGCGGAGGGCTGCTTGCCGGTGCGTTGGCCTACCGTCTCTTCGTCCTCCTGCTGCCTACGGCTCTCCTGCTCGTCTCCGGTCTGGGCCTCTACGCCGGGGCGGCGGACCAGACGCCCACTCAGGTAGCGCGGGATGCCGGCCTGCATGGACTCGTCGCGTCCCAGGTGGCCGGCACTGCAGCGGGTCACGCCCGCTGGATCGTCTTCCTCCTGATGATTCCAGCCGTCCTCTATGCCCTCGCCAAGCTCTATCGGGCCCTGGCGATCGTCCACGCCCTCGCGTGGCGTCGCTCCGGTCGCGGCGTCGTTTTCAGCGTCGCCGGCTTCTGGCTGCTCGGCGCCGCGCTCGTCGTCGATCTCGTCTCCACCGGCGTCGTCGGCTGGTTTCGACGCCACGGGCTGGTCGGCGGGCTGGCGGCGCTGGCCGTCTACCTCGTCCTGGTCGGCGGAACATGGCTTGTCGTCTCGCGCCGGCTTCCGGGGGGAGAGGCGGGCTGGCTCGCCCTGCTGCCAGGTTCGGTCGTGGTCGGTGCCGGCTTCTTGTGCGTCAACGTCTTCAACGTGTATGTCACGACCAGACTGGTGGAGAATCGCGCGAACACCTACGGTGTGCTCGGTGTTGCCGCGGCGCTCCTGTTCTCTCTCGTCCTCGTGGGTCGAGTCGTCGTGATCGGCGCAGAGTTGAACGCCTCCATCGACCAGCATCGTGGCGCTCGGCGAGGATCGCCAGATGCCTGACACCATCCCGCCGAGGCTCGACGCCGTTCATCTCGAGGAGGCGCTCGAGCACGTCAACGTCCCGAGCTACCACATCGACCCGACCGGGGTCGTTCGCTGGCTGAACGCAGCGGCGCGCAGCCTCGTCGGTGACGTGCGCGGATCGCAGTTCACGTCGGTGGTGGCGCCCGAGGACACGCGAAAGGCGCGGGAGCTCTTCGCGCGGAAGGTGGTCGGCGCCGCAACGGTCACCGACGCGGTCGTCGACATCGTCGCGCGGGACGGCGGTCGCCTCACGGCCGAGATCAGCTCGGTCCCGATCTTCGCGGGAGACCATCTCGTCGGCGTGTTCGGCCAGGTCGCCGACCTGATCGAGGAGCCTCACGCGCACCCGGAGCTCCATCTGACGCCGCGGCAAGCCGAGGTGCTGACGCTGCTCGAGCGCGGTCGAACCACGAAGCAGATCGCCGAGGAGCTGCACCTGAGTACCGAGACCGTCCGGAACCACGTCAGACGCCTGTTCCGGACGATGGGCGTGCACTCGCGGCTCGAAGCGGTCGCGATGGCGCACGAGGCCGCCTGACGGACTTCACCCTCCGAGGGTGATGCTCCGGCGCGTCAGCGGCTCGATTCTCGCACCATGAAGTTGCTCGCGCTGGTGGCGCTGTTCGGGGCCGGCCTGCTCATGGCCGGAGCCGTTGCGACGGTCGGCAGTGCGGACACGACGACGGAGACTCTTCCTACGACCTCGACCGTGGTCGAGACGACGACCGTCGAGCAGACGACGACGGAACCGGCGACGACCGTGGTCACGACCTCGACGGTCACGCCGACCACCGCCCCTCAGACCACCACCTCGACCGAGAGCACGAGCAGCGGGACGCAGACGTGGGTCTGGATCGTGATCGCGGTGCTCGCAGCCGCGGCGATCGGCCTCCTCATCGCGCTCCTGACCCGTCGTGGCGGCGGAATGCCGGAGAACGAGCGGCAGCACCGGCTGCAGGGCGCGATCGACAGCTGGACCGCTCAGGGGTGGGCTCTACTGAGCGAGACGGCCGACTCCGCCGTGCTCCACCGCGGCAGCGAGCAGATGACGGTGTCGGTCGACGCGGCCGGCCGGATCAACACGCGCGCGCTCCCGACCCAGCCGCCCGACGACTGGCCCACCAGGTCGCGCTAGATCTGGTCGAACCACCGAAGCACGCTGGGGACGGCTTCGTCGATGTGAGCCAGCATGCCCTCGTGATCGTGGCCGGAGCAGACGACGCGAGCTCTCGGACCGGCAGTAGAGCCCCGAAGCAGTTGCGTCACCAGCTCCGCTGCGAAGGAGTCGACCGCGGGGCCGCGCGTGGTCTAGGTGCGACGCTCGAGCGACGGCGACGGTCGAAGCGCTTCCTCGTCCGGAGCGAGCTCGCTGCGAGGGTCGAGCGAGACACGTTCGAGCCGCGCGATCGACTGCTCGAGCGTGTCGGCCGCCTCGTCGCGAAGCCCCTCGTTCTCCGGACCGAGTTCCAGGAGAGTCCGGGCACTCAGTAGCACGGCGGTCAACGGCGTAGCCAAGCGATGCCGAGCGAGCCTCCGGTAGTCCACGAGAGCACGCTCGTATTCGCGTTTGCGGAACAGCGCGGAGTCTTCTGCCAGCTCCAGGGCACGGACAATTCGCTCGATCGAGAACAGGAGGAGCACTAGCGCCGAGACGATCGCCGGGTCGAGAAGCCCGCCAACCACCCTGGGTGCCGTCCCGAACACTCCGACCACGAGCCTGTCGATACCGCGGAGAAAGAAGAAGGCTGTCAGCGCGATCAGCCAGGGGAATCCGCGCCCGAAGCGCCAGAGGTGGACCAGTACGACGGCGCCGAGCACCAACTCGAGGATGCCAATCCCCAGATCGAAAACAGGGCTCGCCATCAGACCCACCAGCAGCATGGATGCCGGCGCAGGGTGTCGGTGCAAGGAATCGGTAAAAGTTCACGCCACGATGTTCTTACACCTGGCACGAGAGGCGCCACTCGGGGCGCGCCTCGGGAAGCTGGGCGGATGGACGGTTATCTCACGTGCTGCACCGGAACAGCGGAGTACGATATAATACCCCCTGACGCAACGCCATAGACCGGTGCGGGGGCCGGATCGCGCAGGAGAGGCGCCGGCTTCCGCCCTCAGGCAGCGAGGAGGCGAGACATGGACGAAGGGCAGTCGCACGAGCTCAACAGTTTCGAGGTTGGGTTCGCCGTGGTCGGCCGGGATGAGGAGCCCATCGGCGAGGTGATGCGGGTGAGTCTTGACAGGGTCTGCATGCTCGTTGGCGGCCGGAAGCGCCTATTCGGCCGCGGTAAGGAACACGCAATCCACAGCAGAGTGATCACGCGCATCGACGCCGATACACAAACGATCACGGTCGCCGTGACCCGGGGGCAAGTCGAGCAGGCCCCCGCATATTCCAACCTCGATCCACGCAGCAGCGAGAAGCTCGCCGACTACTACGCGTGAGCCACGGCCGGTTCGGCTAGAGACCGATGCCGAAAAGACAAGGATCGAAAGGCAGC
>DATKAS010000284.1:0-6185 GCA_035497855.1 Acidimicrobiales bacterium | reverse complement strand
CGAGTGCCGCGCTTCCCGGTCAGAGCTCGAGCGTCGTGGCGTCGGGGTCGATGCCTGCGGCGGCGATGATCTTCGCCTTCGTTCGCATCAAGACGTCGCGGGGCGCCAGCGCGATCTCAGCCGCAACTGACGCAGCCTCGTCGAGCAGCCGTTCCTCGGGCACGACACGGTTCACGAGCCCGAGGGCGAGCGCCTCGCGGGCTTGGATGCGACGCCCGGTGAGCACCAGGTCGCGAGCGACGCCGGCGCCCACGAGCTCACGGAGCGGTCGGTACACGACATCGCCGAACGTGTGCTCCACATGGGCGAAGTACGCGCCCTCGGCCGCGACTCGTAGGTCACACAGCACCGCAAGGTCGAACCCGCCGGCGAGCGCCGCACCGTTGACCGCGGCGATCGTCGGCAACGGGAACCGCAGCACCGTGTGGTGGAAGCGATCGCTGGACGGCCAGACCGCCGGATCGTCGAACTCGGAGAGGTCGAAGCCGGCACTGAACACCGAGCCCGCGCCGGTGAGCACGACGACCTTCACCGATCCGTCCGAGGAGAGGGCGTCGAGCGTGTCGGACAGCTCGTCGCGCAGCGCGATCGACAGCGCGTTCTTCTTCTCGGGACGGCGCAGCGTCAGCGTCACGACGCCGTCGACGACAGCGCTCACCAGGACGAGGGCCATCGCACATCCTGCCTCTAACCTCTCCGGATGGCGCACATCGCCGACCTCCTCGCCGCGGGGCGCACCTACTCGTTCGAGTTCTCGCCGCCGGGCACCGAAGCCGGATGGCTGACGCTCGGTCGCACGATCGCCGAGCTCGATGCGCTCAATCCGTCCTTCGTGAGCGTGACGTACGGCGCGGGAGGCGGCACCAGGCGGCGCACCCACGAGGCCGTCGCGTGGATCCGCAAGGAGACGCCGGTGACGCCGATGGCACACCTCACGTGCGTGAGCCACACACGCGACGAGATCGCCGAGATCCTCGACGCCTACGACTCGGTCGAGGTCGAGAACATCCTCGCCCTGGCCGGCGATCCACCGAGTGATCCGGCGAACGCGCGACCGAGCGACTACCGCTACGCGCTCGAGCTCGTCGAGCATGTTCGGGAGCACAACCCGCACTTCTCGATCGGTGTCGCCGCGCACCCCGAGGTGCACCCACGGTCAGTGAGCAGCGCGGCCGACCGCGATCACCTGGCCGCGAAGCTCAGAGTCGCGGACTTCGCGATCACCCAGTTCTTCTTCGAGCTGGACGCCTACCTCGGCCTCGTCGACGACTTGGAGAAGCGCGGCGTCGACAAGCCGATCATCCCCGGGATCATGCCGATCACGAACATCGCGTCCGTGGCGCGCATGGCCCAGCTGAGCGGGGCCGCGATCCCGACGTGGCTGACCGATCGCCTCGGGTCGGTCGCCGACGACCCTGACGCAGTACGGGCTGTCGGTGTCGACACCGCCACCGACCTCGCCGCCGCGCTGCTCGCTGCAGGTGCCCCCGGCCTGCACTTCTACACGTTGAACCGCTCGACCGCGACGCGCGAGATCTACGCGAACCTCGGCCTGGCTCCCTGACCGTCGCCCGACGTATCGTCGGCGCACCAGCACAGGGAGGACATGGATGAAGGTCTACGACAAGCTGTACATCGACGGTGCGTGGGTCGCGCCGTCGGGCAAGGACACGCTCGACGTCATCAACTCCACGACCGAAGAGGTCATGGCGACGATCCCCGCCGGAGATGCCACCGACGTCGACCGCGCGGTGAAGGCGGCGAAGGCCGCGTTCCCGGCATGGTCACAGACATCAGTGCAAGACCGCGCCAAGTTCCTCACGCGGATCAACGAAGGCCTCAGCGCGCGAGCCGACGAGGTCGCGAACATCGTGAGCGAAGAGGTCGGCATGCCGAAGATGCTGTCGACGCTCATCCAGGTCGGCCTGCCGCAGGGCAGCTTCGCGGTCAACGCGCAGCTCGTCGACGGCTTCCAGTTCGAGGAGCAAGTCGGCAACTCACTGATCGTGCGCGAGCCCGTCGGCGTCGTCGGCTGCATCACGCCGTGGAACTACCCGCTCCACCAGATCGCCGCGAAGGTCGCGCCCGCGCTCGCCGCGGGGTGCACCGTCGTCGTCAAGCCGAGCGAAGTCGCGCCGATCAACGCATTCATCCTCGCCGAGATCATCGACGAGGCCGGCCTGCCGGCGGGCGTGTTCAACCTCGTGTCCGGCGTCGGGCCGGTCGTGGGGGAAGCGATCGCCGCGCATCCCGACGTCGACATGGTGTCGTTCACGGGCTCGACGCGCGCAGGCAAGCGCGTCAGCGAGCTCGCCGCGCAGACGGTCAAGCGCGTCACGCTCGAGCTCGGCGGGAAGTCGGCGAACGTCATCCTCGACGATGCCGACTTCGAGAAGGCAGTCGCCGATGGCGTCGGCAAGTGCTACCTGAACTCAGGCCAGACCTGCTCCGCGCTCACCCGCATGCTGGTGCCACGCTCGCGCCTCGCCGAGGCGGAGGCCATCGCCGTGAAGACCGCAGAAACGTTCACGCCGGGCGATCCATTCCAGCCGACGACGCGCCTCGGCCCGCTCGTGTCCGCGGTGCAGCGCGACCGCGTGCGCGGCTACATCAAGAAGGGCGAGGACGAAGGCGCCAAGCTCCTGACCGGTGGGGCGGACGCGCCCGAGGGCCTCGACAAGGGCTTCTTCGTGCGGCCGACAGTGTTCTCCGACGTGCGTCGCGACATGACGATCGCGCAGGAGGAGATCTTCGGTCCGGTGCTGTCGATCCTCCCGTACGACACCGAAGAGGAAGCCGTCGACATCGCGAACGACACGATCTACGGCCTCGCCGGTGGCGTGTGGTCAGGTGACCCCGAACGGGCCAAGAAGGTCGCGCGGCAGCTGCGCACCGGTCAGGTCGAAGTGAACGGCGGCGGCTTCAACCTCATGGCGCCGTTCGGTGGTTACAAGCAGTCGGGCCACGGCCGGGAGCTCGGCAAGTACGGCCTCGAGGAGTACCTCGAGGTGAAGTCGCTCCAGCTCTAGTCGTCCCTGCTGCTCGCTAGGGTGCAGGTCATGCCTGCACCCGTGCGAGTTGCCATCACCGGCGCGGCCGGCCAGATCGGTTACAGCCTCCTGTATCGCGTCGCGTCCGGCGAGATGTTGGGCCCGAACCAGCCCGTCATCCTCCAGCTTCTCGAGATCACGCCCGCGCTCGACGCGCTGCGGGGCGTCGCGATGGAGCTGGAGGATTGCGCGTTCCCGCTGCTCGAGGACGTGGTGCAGACCGACGACGCCAACATCGCGTTCGGCGACGCGAGCTACGCACTGCTCGTCGGGTCGGTGCCTCGCAAGGCGGGCATGGAGCGAGCCGACCTGTTGACCATCAACGGCAACATCTTCACGGGTCAAGGCAAGGCGCTCTCCGAGAGCGCGGCGGCCGACATCAAGATCCTCGTCGTCGGCAACCCCGCAAACACGAACTGCCTGATCGCGATGAACAACTCGCCGAAGATCGACCCGTCGCGGTTCACCGCGATGACGCGCCTCGACCACAACCGGGCGGTCGGTCAGCTCGCGAGCAAGCTGGGCGTGCACGTCACCGACATCAAGAAGATGACGATCTGGGGCAACCACTCGGCCACGCAATACCCCGACCTGTTCCACTGCGAGGTGTCGGGCAAGAACGCGGCAGAGCTCGTGAACGACCAGAAGTGGCTCGAGAACGACTTCATCCCGACGGTGCAGAAGCGCGGCGCGGCGATCATCGAGGCGCGCGGACTGTCCAGCGCAGCCTCGGCTGCCAACGCCGCGATCGACCACATGCACACCTGGGCCACGGGCACGGGAGACGGCGACTGGGTGAGCATGGCCGTGCCGTCCGACGGGTCGTACGACGTGGCGGAAGGCCTCATCTCGTCGTTCCCCGCGACGTGCACGGACGGGCAATGGTCGATCGTGCAGGGCCTCGACATCGACGAGTTCTCCCGCGGGCGCATCGACGCGTCGGTCGCCGAGCTCGCCGACGAGCGAGACGCCGTGAAGGGCCTGGGCCTCATCTGAATCTCCTCGTCACGCAAGGCACGCTCGACCGGATCGGAGGCCGGCTCCCGGTCGAGTACGAGCCAGTCGCGATGCAGAAGGACGGCTCGCTCGCGCGCAAGCAGAAGCGTGTGGACATCGACGTCGCGGCGGCGGCATTCGATCTGTTCGACGCCTACGAAGGCGCGCTACGACCGTTCTTCGCGGCGATCGGGAGCAGCACCACGCTTCGCTGGCTCAGCGTGCCCAACGCGGGGCTCGACAGCCCCGTCTTCAGCTCGATGCTCGCTCGCGGCGTGAGGATCACGAACGCGCACGTCACCGACATCCCGATCAGTGAGTACGTGCTGCGCGCGGTCCTCGACCACTTCCAGCAGGCCGAGCTGTGGCGGGATGCGCAGCGCCGCACTGCGTGGGATCGTCACCAGTTCCGCGAGGTCGCCGGCACGCGGTGGCTGATCGTGGGTCTCGGCACGATCGGGAGCGCGGTGGCGGTGCGGGCCAAAGCGTTCGGCGCCCACGTCACCGGCTGCCGGCGGAGCCCGACGGGCAGCGAGCCAGTCGACGCGTTCGTGGCGCCCCCCGATCTGCACGCCGCGCTGCCGACGGCCGATGTCGTGGTGCTGTGCCTGCCGTCCGCCTCGGACGCGCCGCCCCTCGTCGACGCCGCGTTCCTCGATGCGATGGGGCCACGATCGGTGCTCGTCAACATCGCCCGTGGCTCGCTGATCGACGAAGCCGCCCTCGTCAGCGCGCTCGATCGGGGACGTCCCGAGGCCGCGCTCCTCGACGTCATGGTGACCGAGCCACTGCCTGCCGAGAGCCCGCTGTGGAGGCACCCTGCCGTCGTGCTGACCCCGCACAATTCGGCCGGCGGCTTCGATCGCTATGGCCGCTACGACGATCTCCTGGTCGACAACCTCGGCCGCTTTGCCCGCGGTGAGGCGCTGCGCAACGAGATCACCCTCGCGACGATCGCCTGAGTGTCGATCGCGGGCTGTCCCGTTCGTAGAGGGGGTACGACATCACCTCGACCGAAGGGAAGCACCATGGGACTCATCCAGATCGACCTGTTCACGACGCTCGATGGGGTCGCGCAGGCGCCCGGCGGACCTGACGAGGACACCGACGGCGGCTTCGCGTTCGGTGGATGGCAAGCGCCGCTGATCGACGAGGTCGACGGTGATCAGGTGCGAGCGGGCATCGCCGAGCTCGACGCGCTGCTGCTCGGCAGGAAGACCTACGACATCTTCGCGGGCTTCTGGCCACACCAGACCGACGAGATCGCGCAGGTGTTCAACAAGGTCCCCAAGTACGTCGCGTCGCGGGGGAACCCGACGCTCGACTGGGACGGCGCGACGCTGCTCGGGCCCGACCTCCCGCAAGCAGTGCGCGCCGTGCGGGAGCGTCACGAGAACGTGCACGTGATCGGCAGCCTCGACTTGGTGCAGACGCTGCTCACGGAGAGGCTCTTCGACCGGCTCAACCTGTGGGTCTACCCGATCATGCTCGGACGCGGGAAGAAGGTCTTCGCCAGCGGTGCCCTGCCGGCGAACCTGACCCTCCTCGAGCCCGCTTCCACCTCACCGAAGGGCGCGGTGCGCCTGCGTTACGCGCTCGCCGAGGGAACCCCCGGCACCGGCACCATGGGCGACTTCGAACGCCAGTACGCGCTCGACGCCGTCGATCTCGACGAGCGTGTGCAGATCGAGCACTACCTCGAGGAGAATCCTCGGGCCCGCGCAGAAGTGACCGAGCACCGCGAGGTCGCCGCGATGATGTCGCTCGTCGGCGGCCGTGCTCCCGACGGGCTCTGGGATCGCATCGCCGACGAGCTGAGCGCCGACGCCGCTGCGCACAACCCGACACCTCAGCTCCGTCTCGTCCCGGCCGACGAGAAGCCGAAGCGGAAGTGGTGGCCCGCTGCTCTGGGTGCGGTCGCTGCTGCCGCGATCGTTGTCCTCGGCCTGACCGTCGTGCATCAGGGACATCGCATCGACGACCTCGAAGCCGTCGCCGCGAAGGACTCCGTCGTCGTGGGCGCGGCCGAAGCCATGACCGATCCGAACGCGCGGCTCACCTCGCTCCGCACCGACGACGGCACCGCGATGGCCGACGTCGTGGTGCAGCCGAACGGGCAGGGCTACCTCGTGCCTCGAG
>DATKAS010000283.1:0-8381 GCA_035497855.1 Acidimicrobiales bacterium | reverse complement strand
CTCGCGCGCGTCTGACTCGATCGTCCATCCGACCGGCTCACCGGGGAAGGCGCTCGGGTGGCTCCACATCGCGGCCGGCCGTCGCCCCTTCCGCTCGCGCCGCTCGGAGCGCGAGGTAGTCGCCCGCGAGCGCCTCTCTCGGCACGGGATCCAGCGCGCGCACCACATCGGCTGCGGCGAGCGCCTGCTTCCGTAGCCATCCGATGTCGATCGCGCTCGAGCCGAAGCTCGGCGCCCAAAGTGACCACGGTCCGGTGAGGATCGACGTCGTCGGCACGAGATGGGCGTTGTACGGCGTCCCGATGCCGCCGAAGGAGACGATGGGCGGCACTTGGCCCGGCACGGGCGCGCCGAAGCCCGGCGCCACGAGCACGCGCGCGAGACCCCGTCGCTCGACGGCGTCGATCACCGCGGCACGCATCGCGTCGCTCGGCCCCACGCACCACAGCAGGATCTCGGGTTCGTCGCCGAACACGAGCTCGCGGCCGGGGTGGCCTGCACGAGGTTGCGGGTCGAGGACGCGCGCCCCGAGGTGCTCGATCGCGAACACGCACGCGATCGTGCCGTCGTCGTACTCGCGGTCGAGCTGGGCCGAGTACCGGTGCGAGCCCTCTCGCGAGATGTGGAGGTGGCCGGACGTGAACGTGAGCTCGATCGTGCGGCGGCGCTCGTCGACCGGGAGCGCGGCGACGTACGCGCCGATCGCAAGCAGCGCTGCGACGCCATTCTCTTGCACCCAGGTGTTCCCGTCGGTGTGGGTGACGAGGATGATGCGCTCGTCGCTCTGGCCGGGCACGGTCGCGTGCACGTTGCGGGTCACGCGTGGCTGCACGACGGCGGAGACGGTGATGTCGACCTCGTCGCCGCGACGCGCGAGCTCGCGGAGCGCTGCGTGCTCGCCGCTGCCGACGAATACCGCGGGGACGCGGTAGTGCGTGCCCATGTGGGGCTCGAAGTACCCCGCGACCTGCTCGCGCGGGAGGTCGAACGCGAAGACCACACCATTCGCGCCAGCCCCGCCTGCTGCCAGCAGGTCGTCGTGCAGCACGCTGTTCGCGAGCCCGGGGCGATCCCAGATCCGGCCGCGCAGCTGGTCGGTGTCGGGTGACAGGTGGAGGTGCGAGCCGAACAGCAGGTCGTAGGGAAGCGCGAACGTGGGGAAGTCGCGCAGCACGACCTTGCCCTCGGCGACCTCGGCCGAGATCGACTGCTCGCGTGGGATGTGCACCAGGGGACCCGACCGAGTCGTGGGAAGCGAATACGGGACAGCGCCCGCGATCGCGATGTCCTCACCGCCGTAGCGCAGCGCGCCGGCGCGGACGAGATCGCCTTCGGGCACGGGATGCCACGCGAGGAGCTCGTACTCGTCGGTGCGCACGCGCACGCCTGGGATCGACGTCAGCTGCTCGATCAGCCAGTCGATGAGCTCGTCGTGCACCGCCGTCGCGGTGCCCCGATAGCCGACGCCGCAGATGCGCTCGCACCACTCGCGCAGCTGTGCCTCATTCGCGAACCCCGCCTCGCACACCGACACGACTCAGTGTCCCACGAGCCGCGGCACCGACCGCTTGGTTGGTCAGCCCTTGCTGGGATGGCGCACGCCCTGGCGCTGCGTCGCGAACACGCGCTGGCGGATCTCCCAGGGCGCGAGCTCCTCCAGCGGCTCCGGCGGCATGTGCTGGTGACCCGGCGCGTGCGCTTCGTCTGCGGTCAACGTCGGGCTCGCCGTCGACACACGGGCGCCTACCGACGGCATGACCGAGTCACCGAATCCCTTTGCCGCTCGTCCGAGCCGCGCACGGCGCCGGGCTCTCACGACCGCATGTGTGCCAAGAGCGGCGGCGACTGAGCCCACGACCACGTACTTGCTGCGGTTGCCCATGTCGCGCTCTCCTTCCTGTGGCTTCAGGTGACGCCGATTCGTCGATCCGTCCCAGAGGCATAAGTCACATTTCGTCGGGTGAGTCGCGCGCTCGCGAGCGGGTGACCTTCGACTCTGGCGAATCGGTGGCGAAGTGAGCACCCTCACATCGGAGGTGATGCTCCGTGTCCGACGCCATCGTGGGATTGATTGGATACGGGCTCGCAGGCGACGACCGTTGGGAAGATCGGTCGACCCGCGAGCGAGGAGACTTCGAAGTGCAAGGCGCCGCAGGCTCGCTCGTGGTCGCCGTTCTGACCCGTGGACGCGTCAGCGACGACGACATCGACTACGCGGTCGACCGCATCTCGACAGTGCTACGCCGCGTGCATGAGCCGATCTTGTTCGCTCGGCTCAAGCTCGGCCTCGCCGGTGACCCAGCCCGCCCGAGGCCCGCTCTCGCTCAGACGACGGTGGATGTCAACGGCGACCTCGTCCGCGCCCACGTCGCCGGCCACACGATGAGCGAAGCTCTCGACCTGCTCCAGCGACGCCTCGCCGACAAGCTCGAGCAGCGCAGCCAGCATCGTGACGCACTGCGCTCGAGGGCTGCCGGGCGTGCGCCTGGTGAGTGGCGTCATGGCGACCGGCCCGACGAACGACCTGACTACTACGACCGGCCCCCCGAGGAGCGTCAGCTCGTCCGGCACAGGACGTTCGCCATCGATGAGCTGACGGTCGACGAAGCCGCCTTCGACATGGAGCAGCTCGACTACGGCTTCTACCTGTTCCGCGACGTCGTGAGCGGCGAAGACGCCCTGATCGAGCGGACCGGTGACGGAGGCTACCGGCTGACCCGGCTGCACCGGGCGGCTGTCATCGAAGGACCGACGTCCATCGAGCTGACCGTTGCCGACACCGAGCCGCCCGTTCTCGCGGTGGCGGAAGCGATCCAACGCCTCGACGCCGACGCGGAGCCATTCGTGTTCTTCGCCAGCGCGGCGACCGGCCGCGGCACCGTCGTCTACCGCCGCTACGACGGCCACTACGGCCTGATCACTCAGGCGTAGGACGCGCCAGGGAATGCAGACCGGGAACGAAGAAGGGAGCGTGAGATGCGTACCGCATTGCACGATGTCGACACAAGCGCTGTTCGCGAGCTCGTGGGTTGGCGTGGCGACCCGGTCGTCACGAGCGTCTACCTCGACGTCGACGGCAGCCATCGCCCGGTGGCCGGTGACTACGAGCAGGTGTTTCACGAGCTGGCCGCCGAAGCGCGACGGCAAGCACGCGCCCGAGGGGACGACGAGATCGTTCGTTGTGTCGATCGCGACCTCGAGGCGATGAGCGCGTGGGTGAACCGAGGGATCGACCGGAGCACGACGCGAGGGGTCGCCCTCTTCTCGTGCCAGACCCAGGGGCGGTTCGAGGCCGTCGGTCTGCCGGTCTCGGTTCGCGACGAAGCCGGTGTCGGACCGGGGCCGCGCATCCGCCAGCTCGTCGAGGCACACCAGGAGCTCGAAGCGTTCCTCGTGGCCCTCGTCGACCGTACCCATCTGCGCCTCTTGATGATGTTGGGTCGTGAGACGCACGAGCTCGCGGGCACCGTCAGCGACAAGGAGCGGTCAGCCGACACCTCTGTCGAGATCGGGAGCTTCGAACGCCGCGTGGAAGAGGCCTTCCGTGCGCATGTGCGGCGGTCTGCCGCCGAGCTCGACCAAGCAGTGCGGGATTCGAAGGTGGGGCTCGTCATCGTGGGTGGACCCGACGACGCTCTCGCCGAGCTCGAGCGACGTGTCCACCCGACCACGCGGGCCCTGATGATCGGCCGCGTCGGCGTCAGGGTGGCGGCGTCGATCGAGGAGATCGCTCGCGCGGCGCACGCCGTCGCCGATCGCGTCGAGCGGGACCGAGAAGCCGCCCTCGTCGAGGACCTCCGTCAGCGTGCGGCAGGCGTTCACGGAGGTGTCGTCGGCCTCGAAGCGACGTTGAGCGCTCTCGCCGAGCGGCGGGTCGGCGTTCTGCTCGTCGCCGAGGGATTCGCCGCACCCGGCGCCCGCTGCCCGTCGTGCGGGCACGTCGGGCTGGATGTTCGTCTGTGCCCCGTGTGCGGGACGACCAACGTCGAGATCGACGACGTCGTCGAGGTCACGATCGAAGAAGCGGTCGCGCAGGGGGCGACGGTCGAGTCCTGCCGCGGCACTGAATTGGACCGCTTCGGTGGCATCGGGGCGATCGAGCGGTACTGAGATCCCTGTTCACTGAGGGGCTTGTCCCTGCTCCCACATGCGACGAAGCTCGGCGGGCAGCACGGCGGCGACGCCAGCCGCCTCATCGGGGACCAGCGCGCGCAGCTCGTGCACGATCGCCGCTGTCACTTCGATCTCCTTGCCGGCGGGAAGCGCGGTCGTCGTCGCCGTGATCCGCGCGACGAGGTCTGCGGTGGTGCGCGCTGGTGCTGGCTGATAGATGCGACGAGGCGGAGTGAGCTGTGACCGCACGTCGGCGGGCAGATGGTGCGCGACATGATCGCGCTCGCCCTCGGGCAACCGTTCGGCAAAGGTCGCCAGAACGGCACGCACGACCGAGGGTGCGACGTTGGGATCGACGCCCCTCGCCGTGGCCGTGCTGACGAGCCGGCGGCACGCTTCGGACGGCTGCTCGCTGGCTCGCCCGGCGGAGGGTCGGGTGTCGCCACTCGTGAGCCCGACGTGCAAGTACGACTCCACGCCCCGAACACCGGGGATCGCGCTGACCGTGACCTCGATCTCGTGGGCCTCGGCCCTGGTGGCAACCTCTCCGTGCAGCAGCGCAACGTGGTCTTCCACCATGACGTGGATGTGAGGCAGGTCGAGACGCTTCTCGAGCGGCCCGAGCGTCGATCGGACGCGGTCGGCGAGCGTGTTTCCGGACACCTCGGCATCGGGATGACCGCCGCGCAGGCGGTAGCTCACTCCCTGGAGCTGCCCGAGGGAATATCGCGCCTGACGGCCCAGCGCTTCGATCTGGTGTCGGGCAGCCCGGTTGGCTCGCGTGCCGGGCCGGAGGAGGATCACCCCTCCGACGACGGCCAGCCCTCCGACAGTCATCCGCATGGGTGCGCGCATGACAGGTTCTCCCTTCTCTGTGCAGACGGTCTCGCCTCAGGCGGTGTGGCTCCGAGGCCCGGCCACGCGACGACGAGACGGCCACCGATCTCGTCGACCTCAGTTCCGAATGCCTTGCACGACCGGCGGAAGCGGCGGACGATCCATGCGACTTCGTCGCGATCCGCGAGTCGTGTGGAGCAGTAGTCGAGCGCGAGTGGCACGGCCTCGACTCGTATCGGCACCGGACCGTCGAAGGTCACCAGCCAGAGGAGGCCGAGATCGTTGCGTAGCTCGAGGTGGCAGGCGTAGTCGTCGATGAAGTCGCCCAGGTCGTAGAGCACGCGGTCGGCGACGCCATGGAACACGTGGGCGGAGTGGCCGGCCACGATCGTCGCACCGGCGTCCACGAGCTCAGCCGCGGCCGTCCGTACGTGTGCGACCGGTTCGGCGACCATGTTCGGTCCCCAGTGCGGGGACACGAGGACGATGTCGGCATCGACGTCCGTGATCCCCCTTCGCAGCCACTGGGGGACGCCACGACGGAGGTCGGCGTACGCGACGCCGGGCCGATCGGCGCCCGCCGCGTAGTACGGGGGGTGGTCCGTGACGCCCAGGATCGCGATCCGCTCGCCCCCGCGGTCCAACACGACTGGGGCGCGAGCGGCGCGCTCGTCGACACCGGCGCCGACCCACTCGATTCCCACGTCCGCCAGATGACGGCATGTGTCCAACAGCGCGACCGTCCCGAAGTCCAACGCGTGGTTGTTCGCGAGCGTCACGCAGCCGACACCGAGGTGCCGCAGCGACGCGACCGCCTTGGGCGGCGCGCGGAAGAAGAACGGCTTGAACGGATCGGGCCAGGGCTCGCCACGATCGGAGATCGCGCACTCGAGGTTGAGCACGAAGAGGTCAGCTTCACGCGTGACAGCGACGACCTCGTCGGTGAAGAGCGCGGTGGGTGGCACCTCGGCCAGCCGCTCGCCGACCTTTCGGCCGAGCATCGTGTCACCCGCAAGACCGAGCTTCATGTCTCGACCCTCGCTTCTCGATCGCGCGCGGAATCCGTCTGATCAGAGGGTCCTGCAAGCCCGGCGCGACCGCCAGAGTCGATGGTCCCCGGTCAAGGGTGACGGATCAGAGCTTGTAGCCGATTGCCTTCAGGAGCTGGCGGCGCTCGGCGACATCGTCTTCGGTCTCCACGCCCGTAGGAGGGCTCCCGTCGATCACGCCGAGGATCCCACGACCGAGCTCGGTTGTGGCGACGACGATCTGCACCGCGTTGGCGGTGGCGCAGAAGATGCCGCAGACCTCAGGAACGTTCTTCAGCGGGTTGAGGACGTTGACCGGGTAGCCGCCGTCGAGGAACACGAAGAACGAATGGCCTGCACCCACCGCGAGAGCGTTCGTCGCGGCGAGCTCTGTCAGGTTCGCGTCGTTGCCCGATCGCCGGATCAGGCAGGGTCCCGACGCTTCGCAGAATGCGATGCCGAACCGGAGATGCGGACTCGTGCCCACGAGCGCCTCGTGGATGTCGTCGACGCTCTTGATGAAGTGCGCCTGCCCGACGATCACATTCATGTCGTCGGGCTTCTCGATCGGGACGATGTCGATGTCCACGGCGGGGCCATTCTGCATCAGGCGTCGAGGCCGCATCCACGTCCGGACCGGCCTAGGACCAATGCCCCTACCGAGAGCGCTCTCCGTGAACGAGCATCAACGCATGTCCGGGAACGGAGCAAAGACGCTGAGGGAGCGCTGTGACGACCTCCTGCGGCTGATCGACGAGACGCTGAAGGACACTCCTGCCAATGCGGGGCCAGCGATGTTCCCGATCTGGGTGGGCGCTCGCCGCAGTGAGACGGAAGGGTGAGGGCGATGTGGCGCCGTCACGACGATGCATACGACGTGGAGCTCGTCGCGGAGTGCGAGTCCTTCCTCGGTGGCGCGTACGTCGAACGCTGCGAGGCGCGGGGTGTGTCGGTGCCAGCCTGGGCGTGGATGAACGTCTTGGCGCACGGCACCGAAGCCGAGATCCGAGCAGCCGCAGCGAATCGACCGGAGCACGACGATGGGCGTCAGGCACTGGCCTTCGTCGCGGGCGAGCTGGTGGACTTGATCGACGATGGCAGCCTCGACCTCGAGGTGTTCCAACGCGATGTCCTCGTGCCGCTCGAGCTCGACGTGTTGGGCTGTCCCACCACAGCCACGTGGCGCCCCGGGCAGCTCGCGGCGGGCCTCCTCGGCACGCTGCCCGCGAAGGTCAAGTCGCGGAGCTGAGCCCTCGATCGAGTCACTTCATGTGGTCGCTGAACCACTCACGAGCGGCCTCGGCCGCGGCTTGCAGCGTGCCCGGTTCCTCGAACAGATGGGTCGCTCCTGGGACGACGACGAGCTTGTTCTCGCACCGCAGCTGAGCCTGCGCCTCGCGGTTCAAGTCGAGCACCACGTGATCCTCACCACCCACGATGAGCAACGTTGGGGCGCGGACGTGAGCAAGACGATCCATCGCGAGATCGGGACGACCTCCTCGTGACACGACGGCGGCGATGTCTGCTCCGGGTTCGGTGGCAGCCCAGAGCGCGGCTGCAGCGCCGGTGCTCGCGCCGAAGTAGCCGATCGAGAGTCCGTCGATCGACGGGTCGGCTCGAAGGTCGGCCGTCACGCTCGTGAGGCGACTCCCGAGGAGATCGATGTCGAACACGTTGGCTCGGTCATGCTCCTCGTCGACGGTCAGCAGATCGAAGAGCAAGGTGCCGAACCCGGCCTGGTTGAGGACGTCGGCGACGTAGCGGTTGCGAGGGCTGTGACGGCTGCTCCCGCTGCCGTGCGCGAAGACAACGAGACCGAGCGTCGGTTCGGGCAACGTGAGGTGACCTGCGAGCCGAACAGCACCGGCTCGAACCTCGATCTCCTCGCCGCGTTCGCGTCGCGCCGGGTGGCGGTGCACCCCGTGAGCGAGAGCAGCGCGGTCGAGGCAGTCGATGACCTCGTCGTCGGTCGTCTGTGAGAAGTCGGCGTAGAACTGGCCGATCGCGTAGAAGGGCTCGGGCATCTCCACGCAGACGAGCTCGTCAGCCACCCCGGCAAGACGTGTCCGCCAATCAGGCGGTGCCACCGGTACCGCGAGCACGACTCGTGCGGCGCCGTGAGCGCGCGCCACCTGACACGCGGCTCGAGCAGTTGATCCGGTCGCGATGCCGTCATCCACGACGATCGCGGTACATCCCTCGAGTCGCACGCGCGGCCGTTGCCCGCGGAATTCGCGGGCGCGGCGCACGAGCTCGGCACGTTCTTTCCTCTCGACCTGGGCGAGCTCGTCAGTCGTCACCTGAGCGAGGCGCATCACATCCTGAGTGAGGATCCGCACGCCGTCTTCGCCAATCGCTCCCATCCCGAGCTCGGGCTGGAAGGGCACACCGAGCTTCCGGACG
>DATKAS010000282.1:0-5780 GCA_035497855.1 Acidimicrobiales bacterium | reverse complement strand
CCGACCCCCGCTTCGCCTCGCCCCTGCTCACCGAGGAGCAGAAGGCCGAGCTCTTCCCGATGATCGGTGACGCATTGCGGGCGAAGACGACCGCGGAGTGGTGCGATGCGTTGCGGGCCGCGGCGATCCGGTACGCGCCGGTCCGCGACTACGCAGCGGTCGCCGCCGACCCGCAGGTTTGGGAGAACGGCTACCTCCGCACGGTCGACGACGGAAGCGGGGGCGACGTGCACGTCGTCGGCAGCCCGATCACGCTCAGCGACCACCCCGCGATGCTCGGCGGGATGGTGCCCGAGCTCGGTCAGCACACCGAAGAGGTGCTCCTCGAGCTCGGCTACAGCTGGGATGACATCAGCGAGCTGCGTGACGCCGGAGCCTTTTGACGCCGAGCTACGGGCACGACTCGGCGAAGACCGCTTGCGTCACGTCGACGAGACCCGTCGGCACGTCCTCGAGGCGAGTCCATCCCGAATCGTCGGCAGTCGCGCAGCCCTGGCCATTCACTTGCCAGTGCGATGACGGCCGCACGCGAACGACGATGTCGCCGGGCTTGTACACGATGAGGCGGAAGCTGTCCGCGTCCATGCCGAGCAGCGTGGCAGAGCCCTCGATCATCCCCGGGTAGCCGTCGAACCGCCACAGCTTCCAGTTCGGATCGCTCCACACGAGGTGGAGGTACGGGAGGTTCGACATGATGAGGTCGCGCTCGGCGATCGCGGAGGAGTCCAGCGGCACGTTCGGCAGCGCGACGTACTCGACCGCGTTGTCGAGCAGCCAGCTGTGGTACGTGAAGGTGTTCAGCGCGCCGGGCTCGTCGTCGTAGAAGAGCGGGTTGCGCTGGATGTCGAGCTGACGCTCCCATCCGCGGGCGAGCGGCACCTCGGGAGCGACGTATGCGACCTCCCAGTGGTTCTTCGTGAACGGGATCTCGACGCGGCCGGGCACTCCCGGCGAGTTCGTCAGGTACGCGACCAACGAGGAGTAGTAGGTGGCGGCGAGCGAAGGATCGCGCGCGGGGGTGGCGACCGCGCTCATCGCCGGGACCCACTGCCACAAGACCATGGGCAGCACCATCGCGACGATGATCACTCGTCGCTGTGCCCAGAGAGCGCACGCGATGAGCGGCGCGCCGACGTACTGGCCGAGCCTGCTCACGTTGCCGCCGAGGGCGGTCGGCACGAGGAACGCGGTGATCGCGACCGCCGCGTAGACGACCGCTCCCCAGCGCATCGGCTTGTACGGGCCGCGCATCGCGAACACGAAGAGGGCGCACACGGAGAGGTCGCGGACGAGACCCCATCCCTGGTACGGGAACGCTCCCGGGTCGGGGAAGAGCACGGTGATCGCCACGATCGGGAAGCACGCCGCGCCCGCGATCGCGACGCCCGCCACGCGGCGCGAAGGAGCGCTCAGCGCCCACGCCGCCGCGACGATCGCGAGGAAGAGCCCGGCGACGGGACTGGCGAGCGACGTGACGATCGCTCCGAGCAGCGCGAGCCAGCGGAGGTGGTGCTGGATCGCGAGCACGGTCGCGAGGCCGAACGCGATCCCCAACGCGAACGTGGCGCGGCCGACCATCAGGTTGGTCGCCGTGCCGACTGCGAACCAGAGCGAGCCGATCCACCACGCCGAGCCGAAGTGGTGTCGCACGATGCGATCGAAGAGGATCGCCGAGACGAGCCCGCTGATCGCGCAGAGGACCATCGGGCCGAAGAGCGCGCCGAGGACGGGCGAGATGACGCTGTAGTCGAGCGTGGGGTGACCGCCGTACCACTGCATGTTCCACAGCACGAACCCGTAGCGCTTGACGAGATCAGCGCGGAAGATCTGCGCGGGGAGGTCGGAGCCCTTCCAGCCGAGCGCGAGCACCGCCAAGGCGAGTGCGCCCGCGGTCGTGGGCGAGACGCCAGACGCGAGCCATGAGCGACGGTGCGCCGGTGATGCGGTGGTGACCGCGGGTCGGGTGATGGTGTTCATCGAACTACCTTCGCCATTCCCCCTCGGCCGAGCGTAACCCAGCCGGGTACCGTCGGTCGGTGTGACATCAGCCATCACGCTCACGTTGCTGGGAACCGGTTCGCCTCTGCCGTCCGCTGATCGAGCCGGGCCCGCGAACCTCGTGCAAGCAGGCGGCCTGAACCTGCTCTTCGACTGCGGTCGCGGGGTCACCATGCGGTTGGCCGCCGCCAGCGTGCATCCCGGTCAGCTGCACCAGGTGTTCCTTACCCACCTGCACAGCGACCATGTCACCGATTTCAACGACCTGGTCACGACCCGGTGGGCGGCATGGCCGATCCCCTCGCCCCTGCCTGTCACCGGGCCGCTCGGGACCGCGGGGTTCGTCGACCGCACGATCGCGATGCTGAGCGACGACATCGGCTATCGCATCGCCCATCACGAGGACCTCGACGAGCCGCCTCAGGTCGACGTCAACGAGCTCGCGATCGGGCAGGCGTTTCTCAGCGAGGGTGTGCGGGTCGCCTCGGCGCCCACCGACCACCGTCCGGTCTCGCCCACGCTCGGCTACCGGGTGGAGCACGAAGGCAAGTCGGTCGTGCTCGCCGGCGACACGGTGCCGTGCGCCACACTCGACGTGCTCTGCGCGGACGCCGACGTGTACGTGCAGACGGTCGTGCGCCCCGACCTGATCCGCGCCGTCGGCTCGCCTCGCTTCAACGACGTCATCGACTACCACTCGAGCTGCGAGGACGCGGGCCGCACCGCCGCGCGTGGGGACGTCAAGACGCTCGTTCTCACGCACATGGTGCCGCCGCCGCAGCCCGGCTCCGAGCAGGAGTGGATCGCGCAAGCGGCGCAGCACTTCGACGGCGAGATCGTGTTCGCGCACGACCTCATGAAGATCGAGATCTGACCCACCACGTACCCTGTGCCCATGCCCACGCGCGTTGACGAGCTCGACGTACCCGTCCTCGAGACGATGTCGCTGACGACCAAAGAAGCGCGTGTGCGGGCTCTCCACGACGCGCAACAGCAGAGCTGGATCGCTCGCACGGAGTTCGGCTACACGATCCTGCGCTACGAGGACTGCGTGGCATTCCTCCGTGACCGTCGCTGGCATCAGGCGCTCTCGCGCTTCGCTCAGATGCCAGAGCTCGACGGCGCGGTGATGCAGCGGCGGCCGTCGATCCTCACGGCGGAGGGCGACGAGCACGCCCGCCTTCGCCGGCTCGTTGCACCGGCATTCACACCCAAGGCCGCCGATCGCCTGCGCCCCTACATGCGCGAAGTCGTCAACCGACTCGTCGATCCGTTCGCGGAGTCTGGGAGATGCGAGCTGGTCGCCGACGTGTGCGAGCCGTACCCGATCCCGATCATCTGCCGCTTGCTCGGTGCGCCGGAGGAGGATTGGAAGCTGTTCAGCCGGTGGGCTTCCGACCTGCTGCGCATCTTCAACAACAACCTCGTCGAGGACCTCCCGTACATCCAGGCCGCGCAGGCCGAGATGAGCGCGTACATGCACGAGCTCATCGAACGGCGGCGCACGCGGCCGGCCGAGGACCTCCTGACCGACCTCATCGCGGCCGAGGAGGCCGGCGATCGCCTCGACACCGAAGAGCTCGAGAGCATGGCGACGGCCGTGCTCGTCGGAGGGACGGACACGACCCGGAACCAGCTCGCGTGCACGGTCGCGCTCTTCACCGGGTATCCCGACCAGTGGAAGCTGCTCGCCGAGCGGCCCGACCTCGGCGCTCGCGCCACCGAGGAGAGCATGCGGGTGCTCGGAGCGATCCGAGGCACGGCTCGGGTCGCCACCGAAGACATCGAGTACAAGGACGTGCTGTTCCCGGAGAACACGTTCGTCGCCACGAGCTTCGTGGCTGCGAACAGCGACGAGGTCGTTTTCGCAGAGCCCGAGATCTTCGACATCACCCGCGAGGGAGCGACCTCACCCCACCTCACGTTCGGCAGCGGCATCCACTACTGCCTCGGTGCGTGGCTCGCGCGTGCCGAGCTGCAAGAGGCGCTGCCGATCCTGGCTCAGCGGATGCCCGACCTCGAGGTCGACGGCGAGATCGGCTGGAAGCCGGAGTCGGTCGGCATCTGGGGGCCCGCTCGGCTGCCCCTGCGCTTCACGCCTGCGTGATCAGCCGACGAGCGGCACGCAGTCGGCCGTGCAGTCAGGGTGGGTCTTCACCGTCGCGGGCGTCGCGGGACGATGCAGCACCGCGCGCGTCGGCGTGAACGCGATGCGGTCGTCGCCGACGTCTCGCGCGTCGCCGTCGCTGATCAGGCTGTAGCCGCCCGGTTCGAACGGAGGCCACAACAGGCTCACGCGCGCGCGGGCCGTCGCATTGCGCCGGGAGCCAGCGCCGGCGCTCATCACGAGGTCGTCACCCTGCCACTCGACCGCCACCGCCGTCGCGTGCGCGGCAGCGTCGTCGGTGACCGTGAGGAGGTACGGCGTGGTGCCGAACCGGGCGACCTCTTCCCGAAGCCGTTCGATCGAGACCGCGATGCTCATGGGCGCGAGGCTACCGAACGGTCAGATCGGCGAGACCACGGGCACGCCCATCAGCCAGCTCTTCGGGGCGAGGGCCAAGACCGCGTCGCGGCTCGGCCGCGCGTCGCCCGGCGCCGCGCCCCCTGCGATGAGGCCGGCCACGATCGGCGTCGAGAACGACGTGCCACTCCACCTCGCGCCACCGTGGAAGTCGTCGAAGCCGTCGAAGAAGCAGCTGATGATGTCGACGCCATGGGTGCTCGCGCGCACCCAGTCGCCGTAGTTCGTGAACTGCGCTGCGTGCTTCGCGTTCTCGTCGAGGGTTGCGGCGACGCCGATCACACCTGGGAGCGCCGCGGGAAACGTCGGCTCGCACGTCGCGTCGTTGCCGGCGGCGGCCACCAGGACGACGTGTCTCCGTTGGAGGCGGCGTACCGCTCGAGCGAGGGTTGCCATCTTCCAGTCGAACCCGTATCCGCCGAACGACATGCTCACGACTTCCGGGAGGGCATCGCCGAGCAGGTCGGTCATCACGTGGGCGATGTGCAGCTCGTCGCCGAGCCCGTACGTGTTGAGGACGCGGCGGAACAGGATGTCGACCGCCGGCGCGACCTGGCGGATGACCCCCGCGATGAACGTGCCGTGCCCAGCGACGGGGTCGAGCACACCGTTCCCATCCTCGTCCGGCCCGTCGACGTCTCCCGGGCCGAAGATGAGGCCAGCCCCGCCGGGTCCGCTCAGTGCGAGCGGCCGGAACCGGCCCGCCGCCAACCCAGTGTCGAGCACCGCGACCGTCACTCCGTTCGGGTTCTGCCTCGGGGGGATGCTGGGCGGATCGGCGGGCGCGACCGTGCTCGACCGTTCACCGCTTCCCCGGTAGCTCGCGTGCACCGGGCTCGCGTGCACGGGACTTGCGTGGACCGGGCTCGCGTGGACCGGGCTCGCGTGCACCGGGTACCCGGTAGTGCCGCCTGGGTGCGGCGGGCACTCGGCACAGCACTCCTCCAGACCGGCGATGCTGGCCGTGTCGTACGACGCGTAGCCGCGACTCGCGTGCACGGGGGCCGCCCGGACACCCTTGATCCACGGTGACGATGCGCTGAAGAGCAGGTGGTTCGGCTGTGCTTCGATGCCGGCGTCGCGGAGCGCTTGCAGCGCATCTGCCACGTCTGTCACCGCGAAGTAGCCAGCGACATCGATCTCCTGCACCTGCACCAGCTCGGCTCTGTCTTCGAGCAGCTGGCGGGCCTCGTTCAGGACGTCGTACGCCTCGTCGAAGTCGTCTGGATCCGTGAGCACCTGCTGAGGCACGACCGCT
>DATKAS010000281.1:0-5444 GCA_035497855.1 Acidimicrobiales bacterium | reverse complement strand
GTCGGCCGTTTCACGATCACGCGCGAGCTCCCGAACGGCTGGCGCACCTCTGATCTCGGGCAGCTGTGGCGCCCGAAGTACTTCACCGCGAGCGGCATCGCGGTGCACGGTGCGACATCGGTGCCATCGTTCCCCGCCTCTCATGGCTGCGCGCGCGTCTCGGTTCCGGCGATGAACTACATCTGGGACGCGAACCTCATGCCGAAGGGCATCGCGGTCTGGGTGTATTGAGCTGACGTTCGCCCCACTTGCCGTGGCCTGAACCGAGGGGCAGTCTTCTGGCGGCCGCGGCCCCCCGGCTGCGGTCGAGGAGGCAACCATGGGGCTCATGGACAAGCTCAAGGGGTTGGTGGGCGGCAACAAGAAGCAGGTCGACAAGGGGATCGACACTGCTGCAGACAAGGCCCAGGACGCGACAGGTCACAAGGCCGACGCGCAGATCGACACCGCGGCCGACAAGGCGAAGGACGTCGTCGACAAGCTCGACACCTGATCTGACAAGACCGCCCAGCACCGAGGAGGCCCGTCACCGATGAAGAAGCTGTACGAGGAGTTCAAGGAGTTCGTGCTCCGCGGCAACATCCTCGATCTCGCTGTCGCCGTCATCCTCGGCACCGCGTTCGCGGCCGTCGTCAAGACGTTCACCGATGGCGTCCTCATGCCGATCATCGCGGCGATCTTCGGCAAGCCGAGCTTCGACGACCTCACGTTCACGATCGGCGACGGCGTCGTGCGCTACGGCACCTTCTTCTCGGCGATCGTCAACTTCCTCATCATCGCCGCGGCACTGTTCATCGTGCTGAAGGCCGCGACGAAGCTCATGCGGGAGAAAGAGGAGGAGAGCGGGCCGACCGAGGTCGAGCTGCTCACCGAGATCCGCGACGCGCTGCGCGCCGAGCGCCCGTGACGGTCAGCGTCGGGGAGGGGTGGCGCGCAACGTGCCACCCCACCATCGGTGGGCCGCGGCGCGCAGCACACTGAGGCCGAACACCGCGAGGAACACCGCCGCGCCGATCGTCGCGAGCCCCGCGGCCGTGATCACATCGACCTGGCGGTAGACGAGCCAGCCGACCAGCGCAGTGATCGGGAGCCACCACCCGGTGCGGGTGGCGGGACGAGCCCGCGAGCGGGAGCTGTCGAGGGGGCGGAGCCCGGGATCGGTCATCATCACGCGCGCACCTTGACGCAGGACGGGACCGAAGTGGTGGATAGGCCATTCGGCCCAACTGCGCTCGGTGGGGAGTCGAAAGCCTGGATCGCGCGCAGAGTGAGGCCGATGAGGTTTCGTGGTACGACTGCCGCGTCCCCGCCCCTGGTGGCTCGCGCTGTCATCCCTGGCTCTCACGATCGTCGTGGTCGTGTCACCGGGAACTCAGGCGGCGGCGATCTCGACCGTGGCCGCAGGCGCGTGCGCCGCGGGCGCGCTCGCGATGCGCGGGATCCTCACGCCTGGCCGCGCCGGCCGACCCTGGGCCCTGCTGACCCTCGCGATGGTCGTGATCGTGGTCGCCGCCGGGATCTGGGAGGCGTACGCACTCGTCGGCCGCGGCCGGCCGCTCGTCTCGCCTGCCGACGGCCTCTACCTCCTCGCGTATCCGCTCATCGCCTGTGCGGTCGGCCTCCTGGTTGTGATCCGCACACCTCAGGGGTGGCGCGACGGGCTGGTCGACGGTGCCGCGATCGCCGTGTCAGCCGGTCTCGCGATCTGGCAGTTCCTCATCGTGAACACCGGCCTCATCGACGACGGCGAGCTTTTCCAGCGGACGGTGCTCGCGTCGTACCCCTTGGTCGACGTCGTGCTCGTCGCCGCGCTCCTGTGGCTCCTGCTGATGCCCGGGCGCCGTTGCGCGTCGGTGTGGTTCTTGAGCACCGGGCTCGCGCTGATGCTCGCGGCTGACCTCGCACAGAACGCGGTCGGTCTGCTCAGCCGGTCCACGACCACGCAGTGGGTCGACCCCTGGTACGTCGTCAGCTTCGGCATGCTCGCCCTCGCCGCGGCGCATCCCTCTGCCGAGACCATCGCTCGACCGGCGCAGCACATGGCACGCCCGGGCATCCACCCGACTCGCCTCCTGCTGCTCGCCGCCGCGCTCCTCTTCCCTCCCGTGCTCGCCGCGACCGGCCCCTCGCTCGGCTACGACATGAACGAGGGTGTCGTCATCTTCGTCGCGGCCTTCGTGACGACGATCGTCGTGACCCGCCTCGCCGTCCTGCTCAACGCGGCGAACCGCGCCCGAGAGAAGTCGGCGCGCGCCGAGGCCGAGCTCGCGCACCAGGCGACGCACGATGCCCTCACCGACCTCCCGAACCGAGTGCTGCTGCTCGATCGCACCCAACACGCGATCGATCTCGTCGGTCGCCGGCGCGGCACGCTCGCTGTGCTCTTCCTCGACCTCGACCACTTCAAGATGGTGAACGACAGCCTCGGCCACAAGGCGGGCGACGTGCTGCTGCGGCAGGCAGCCGAGCGCATCCGCGCGGTCGTGCGAGTCGGCGACACGGTCGCGCGGCTCGGCGGCGACGAGTTCGTCGTGCTGTGCGAGGACCTCGAGGACGTGGCCGAGGCCGAGGAGGTCGCAGAGCGGGTCATCCGCACGCTCAACGAGCCCTTCGATCTCGATGGGTTCGAAGCGTTCGTGTCGGCGAGCGTCGGAATCGCGCTCGCCACCGACGCCGACGTCGACGCGGGCGCGCTCCTTCGCGACGCAGACATCGCGCTCTACCAGGCGAAGGAGGACGGACGCGGCCGCTGCGAGCTGTTCGACTCGGAGATGCGGGCTTGGGTCGCGAGCCGGCACGACTTGGAGAACGCGCTCCGTCATGCGGTGACCCGCGGCGAGCTCTTCCTCGTCTACCAGCCGCGGGTCGACCTCCGTTCCGGCCACCTCGTCGGGTTCGAGGCGCTGGTGCGCTGGCAGCGCCCGGGCGAGCGCACGGTGCTGCCGGAAGAGTTCATCCCGATCGCCGAGGCCCTCGGCCTCATCAACAGCATCGGCGGCTGGGTGCTCGACCAGTCGGTGCGGCAGCTCGAGCTGTGGAACCGGCAGTTCCCCGACAAGTCCCTGATCAACTTGTCGATCAACGTCTCGGCGCGTCAGCTGAACCAGCCCGGGCTCGTCGAGCACCTCGACGACCTCCTCACGAGCTGCGCGGTCTCCGCGCAACAGATCGTGCTCGAGCTCACCGAGACCTTCCTGGTGAAGGACCCGGAGATCGCAGTGCTCCGCCTCGAGGAGCTGCGCGAGCTCGGCGTCGGTGTCGCGGTCGACGACTTCGGCACCGGCTACAGCTCCCTCGCTTACCTCCGCCAGTTCCCGCTCGATTCGCTGAAGATCGACAAGTCGTTCGTGAACAACCTCGGCGTCCCCGGTCAGGACACCTCGGTCGTCGCGGCGATGATCGCGCTCGGCCACGCGCTCGGCCACCGCGTGACGGCTGAGGGAGTCGAGACGTCCGAGCAGATGAAAACGTTGCAGCACCTCGGGTGCGACGAGGCACAGGGCTACTACTTCGCTCGTCCGCTCACGCTCGCCGAGGCCGAGGCGATCGTGCGCGAGCCACAGCTCGTGCCTGCGCTCGCCCAGCTCGCGGGGCGCTTGTGACTGTGCGGAGTCCCGCTCTCTAGCGTTCGCGCGTGCGGAGTCCCGCTCTCTAGCGTTCGCGATGTAGGGTCTCGACCCTTCCCCTCCCAGCCGTCCTCGAACGAAGACATGCGGGAGGTGCTCCTTGAGCGATCTCGCGGCGGGCCTGCTCGCGATCGCGGTGGCCTCGGGTGCCGCGGCAGGGCGCCCGTTCCCGGTGCTCGTGGCCGCGCTGCTGGCAGCGGCTGCGCTCGTGGCGCGGCATCCGGTGGTGCTGATCGTCGCCTGCGCGCTGCTCGCGTCCGGCCTGTCGGCGCGTGCCGCAGCGGGAGCGCAGCCGCTTGCCGCGCAGCGCTTCGTGGGATGGGTGACGTTGCTCTCCGACCCCGCGCCCGCACCGGGTGGTGTCAAGGTCGTCGTGCGCCTGGGCCGCCATCACGTCGAGCTGTGGGCCCACGGGGAGCAAGCCCATGACGTCGGGCCCTTGCTGGCGGGCGAGCGCGTCGCGGTGCGTGGCGTGCTGCGGGCGGTCCCGATCGCGTCGCGCGCCCGCGACGCACACCGCCATGTCGTCGCCCGCCTCACGATCGACGACGTCGTCGATTCCGCGCCGGCAAACCGAGTGCAACGAGCGGCGAACTGGGTGCATCGCACCCTCGCGGCCGGAGCGGCGGTGCTCCCGCGGCGTGCCCGCGGCTTGTACCTCGGGTTCGTGATCGGCGACCGACGCGGCATCGACGCGCGCACCGATGCTCGGTTCGAAGCGGCCGGGCTCACGCACCTGCTCGCCGTGTCGGGCGAGAACGTGGCGTTCGTGCTCGCGGCCGCGGGGCCGCTGCTCCGGCGCCTTCGCATCCATACTCGGGCGGTTGCCGCGATCGCGGTCATCGGCTTCTTCGCCACCGTGACCCGCTTCGAGCCGTCGGTGCTCAGGGCGAGCGCGATGGCCGCCATCGCCGCGGTCGCGGCCGCGGCCGGTCGGCCGGCGTCCGGCTTCCGACTGCTCGCGCTGGCGGTGGCCGGATTGCTGCTCGTCGACCCCTTCCTCGTGTGGTCCGTCGGCTTCCGGCTGTCCGTCGGCGCCTCACTCGGCATCCTGCTGCTCGCGCGCCCCCTCGGCGCACGGTGCCCCGGGCCCCGCGCCGTCGCCGAAGCGATCGGCGTCACCGCGGCCGCGCAGATCGGCGTCGCGCCGGTCGCGATCCCAGTGTTCGGCGCCGTGCCGCTCGCGGCGCTCCCGGCGAACCTCCTCGTGGCCCCAGTGGTCGGCCCGCTCATGATGTGGGGCCTCGTCGCTGGGCTGCCGGCTGGCCTTCTCGGTGAACGTGCAGCTCGCATCCTGCATCTGCCGACATCCGCCGCGATCGCATGGGTCGACGGGGTCGCGCGCAGCGCCGCAGCACTGCCTCCCGTCGTCGTCGACGCGCGCGCCTGTCTCGTAGGCGGCGTCGCGTCGGTCGCCGTCGCGCTGACCTGGTTGGGGTGGCGATGGCGACGGCTAGGTTCGCCTCCATGGAGGTGGAGCTCGGCGCTCGGCGCTACGACATCACCTCCCGATCACTCGTGATGGGGATCCTCAACCGCACCCCTGACTCCTTCTTCGACCAGGGCGGCTACTACCGGTTCGACGACTTCCTCCGGAAGGCCGAGCAGCTCGTCGTCGACGGCGCCGACCTTCTCGACGTCGGCGGTGTGAAGGCGGGCCCGGGCGACGAGGTGAGTGAGGCAGAGGAGCTCGACCGTGTCGTGCCTGCGATCGAGGCGTTGTGCGCTCGCTTCGACGTGCCGGTGTCCGTCGACACCTGGAGGGCCTCGGTCGCGAAGGCCGCGTACGGCGTCGGCGCGGTGGTCGGCAACGACATC
>DATKAS010000280.1:0-5863 GCA_035497855.1 Acidimicrobiales bacterium | reverse complement strand
GAATCCCATCGAGGCGTGAAAGGCGCGTGACCCGCTGTTCTGCGGCGAGGTCACGCACTTCACGCGTTCGCAGCCGAGCTCGACCGCGCGACCGAAGAGCCACTCGTACAGGGTGCGCCCGACTCCTTCGGCTCGGCACTCGGGGTCGACGCCGACGAAGTGGATGTACGCCAGGTCGGGATCCGTCTGTGAGATGAACCCGCACACGAAGCCGACGATGCGGCCCGACTCTGCGTCCGTCGCGATCACTGTCGTCGGCGAGAACTGCTCGAAGAACAGGCGAGGCAGCAGTGCGGTCATCTTCCGTCCGCCCCACCACACGTCCAGGCGGGGGATGACGTGCTCGTAGTCGCCGGGCTGCACCGGTCGGAGTACGACGTTCATGATCCGTTCGCCGCCCGCCATTGGGGGAGGAGCACGACGGTGCCGTCGTCGGCACTGCGTTCCTCCCAGTACGGGACGACTTTCATCCCGATCTCGACTGGCCCCTCGATGTTGCCGACGACTCGCAGCTGGGGAGCGTCGTCGAGGCTCACGAGGACGACGGTGTACGGCACCGAGTCGACGAGCGCCCGGTTCGCCGCGTAGTGCACCACGGTGAAGCTGTGCACCGTGCCGCATGGGGCGAGCACCTTCGTGCCGAACGACATCGAGCCACACTCGTGGCACACCTCCTCCGGAGGGTGGATGAGCGTGGCGCACGACGCGCACTGCTGCACGGCGATCGCGCCCGACGTGAACCAGGCCCGGTTCGTGTCGGAGAGCTCGGGGACACCCCAGTCGGACGGCAGCGCGCCCACGTCATGCTCTCCCGAACAGCACGGCGCTTCCCGGCGCGTAGCCGGGCCCCGACACCGAGAGGCTGAGCTCGACCCCTGGCACCTGGCAGGTCGACTCGCCGCGGACTTGGCGGACCGCTTCGACGACGTTGCCGAAGCCGTGGATGTACGCCTCGCCGAGGTTGCCTCCGCTCGTGTTGATCGGCAGACGGCCGTGCGGCCATTGGAGGTTGCCGTCGGCGACGAAGTCGTCGATCTCGCCCGGAGCGCAGAACCCCATCTCGGTGATCGCCATCAACACCGGCCCGGTGAAGTTCTCGTAGAGCTGCGCGACGGGGATGTCATCGGGCTTCACGCCTGCGCGCTGCCACAGCTGACGGCCGACGTGACGATGGTGGGCGGTCGGAAAGTTCGCCTCGCCGAACGCGCCGACGCCGTCGCGATGCTCGAGACCGTGTGCGCCGGCGATGATCGCGACGGGGTCGCGTCGCAGGTCACGCGCACGCTCCGGTGTGGTCACGACGATCGCAGCCGCGCCGTCGTTCTCCGGGCAGCAGTCATAGAGATGGAGGGGCTCCGCGATCCATCGCGATGCGTGGTACTCGTCTCGGGTGAGGGGTGTGCCGTAGCGGATCGCGCGGGGGTTGCGTTGGGCGTGGTGGTAGCTCGCGAGGACCACCTCGGCGAGGCTGTCTTGGCTCACGCCGTGCTCGTGCATGAAGCGCTGGGTCTGCATCGCGCAGATCTGTGCGGGGGTCTGGATGCCGTAGGGCACGGTGAACGCGCCTGTCCCTCGTGACCGGCGCGCCCGCCCCGACTGCCCGTACCGCCCGAACTGCCCTTGCGCGAGCGAGCGGAACGCGACCACACACCGCGCGTACCCCGCGGAGATCGCGGCGTCGGCAAGCGTGACCGCCGCGCCGGCGCCGTTGCCACCACCACCGAACGTCTGCGCAGTCCACGCGAGGTCGCCCATGCCGAGCGCAGCGCTCAGTCGGACTGGTTCGTTGCGCTCCATGTACGACACCACGCCGTCGATGTCGCGCATCGTGAGCCCCGCGTCGTCGACGGCATTGCGGATCGCGATGCAAGCGAGCTGGAACTCGCTTTCGGGTGCGCCTCCCCGCTTGTAGTAGGTCGACTCGCCGACGCCGACGACGACCGCGGCGCCGTGCACTACAGCGAGAACACGCGGGCGGCGTTGCCGCCGAGGATCTTCGCCCTCGATTCGTCCGCGAGGTCGCCCATCTGGCGCTCGATCGACGCCGCCGAATGCGGCCACGACCCTTCGTGGTGTGGGTAGTCGTTCGCCCACATGAAGTTGTCGACCAGGTCGTACTGCTCGGCCGCCTGCACCCCGACATGGTCTTCTTGGAAGGTCGCGAAGCAGTGGCGGCGGAAGTACTCCGACGGCAGATCGGGGATGACGGGTCGCACCCAGAAGTGGTGTGCCTTGTACGCGTAGTCCATCGTCTCGAGCAGCCAGGGGACGAATCCGATCCCAGACTCGACGAGGCCGGCGTGCAGGCGCGGGTGGCGCTCGAAAACACCTGACGTGATCAGCTGCACGAGTGGCTCGATGGTCGTCTCCATCGAATGGCAGACGTAGTTGATGATCGCCCCGCCGTTGCCGCCGACGGCACGCGGGTCGCGGCCGGTCGAGACGTGGAACGTGAGCGGCAGGCCCGTGTCTTCGACGAGCGACCACAGTGACTCGAACGCGGGGTCGTTGTACTCGACGTTGCCCCACACCTTCGGGCCGTAGATCGGGGAGTTGCCGAGGCAGAGACCGACGAAGTCGTGCTCGGCCGCCCATGTCACCTCGGCGAGCGCGCACTCGAGGTCGCCTGTGGCGATGCAGGCGAGAGGGCGCGTGCGTCCGCCCGACCATCCGCTGTCGCCGTTGTGGAACTCGAACGCCCATCGATTCCACGCACGGCACATCGCATCGGCGAACACGGGGTCGGGCGTGGCCCAGCACTGAAGGCCCTTGTTCGGGAAGATCAGCTCGATGTCGACGCCGTCGGCGGTCTGGTCTGCGAGGCGCTCGTCGATCGTGCGGCCCGTGGTGTTGCGGAGCGCATCTTCGGGCTCGACTCGTTGCGAGAAGTGCTTGCGCTCACCGGTGGCCTGTGCCAGCACTGCCTCGGGCGGCCGGATGAGCATCGGGCGATTGCCCTCGGTGACCGAGTACTGGCTGCCGTCCTCCCTGATCTCGATGTGGGGGAGCCGGTCTCGGTACTCGGGTTCAATGCGATCGGCGAGGTACCCGGCGGGCTCGTTGGCGTGGCAATCCGACGACACCATGAAGTACTTGTGTGGATCGGCGGGGCGCGCGGTCCTCGTCCAACCGTCCGGGCCCGGCGTGTCTTGCCGCCAGGCGTTTCGGGGCGACTCGGCGACAGTGGTCACGGGCAGATCTTCGCGCACGCTCGACGGTGCCGGTCATGTGTCTGGTGTCTTCTCTGTCTGGTGACTTCTCTCTCTGGTGACTTCGTCAGTCTGGTTGACTTCCGACGTGGCGAAGCTCGACGCGACGAAGCGGGCCGACCTGCCCGACAGCGCCTTCGCGTACGTCGACTCCAAAGGCAAGCGCCGCCTCCCGATCAACGACGCCGCGCACGTGCGCAACGCCCTCTCCCGGTTCGAGCAGGTCTCGTTCGAGAGCGAGCGCGCCCGTGAGCAAGCCCGCAAGCGGCTCCTCGCGGCGGCGAAGAAGCACGGCATCGTGCCCGTTGGCTTCATCACAGGGCAGATCGAGACCGAGCGAGAGCGCGGCCGCAAGGCCGCGACGGAGGTCGACCTGCCTTCCGGGGTCCTCACGATGATGATGACCGACGTCGAGGGGTCGACCGGGCTCGTGCACCGGCTCGGCGACACGTACGCCGAGCTCATCGGCGAGGTGCGCGCGATCCTCAAGGACTCGGCAACGCGCAGCGGCGGGATCGTGGTCGAGACGCGCGCCGACGAGTTCTTCGCGGTGTTCGAGCAGCCCGGGGCCGCGCTCGACGCCGCGGTCGCGATCCAACGCGTCCTGCGCAGTCGGTCGTGGTCCGGCGGGCTGGAAGTCCGCGTTCGCATCGGGATCCACACGGGCGACGCGAAGGTGACCGAGGGGAACTACATCGGGCTCGATGTGCACACCGCCGCGCGCATCTGCGCGGCCGCGCACGGCGGCCAGATCGTGGTGTCGCTCGCGACGCGTGACGCCGCGAAGCGCGGCACGCAGGAGGTCGTGCGGTTCTCGCGCTTGGGCGAGCACCGCCTCCGTGGCATCCCAGAGCCGGTCGCGCTCTTCCAGGTCGGAGCGAAAGGCCTCGCCGCGAAGTTCCCACCCCCGAGGACGAGGTAGCTGCGTCACATCACGACGAAGAACGAGTCCCAGGCGCTCGTCATGGCGCTCCCGTGAACGACAGCGTGATGCCGTCGATGCCGAGGTCGCCGTAGTCCGAGGTCCAGGTCTCACCGGCCTTGACCGGCCACGCGTCGGTGATCGTGCCTGTCGTGATCACGTCGCCCGCAGCGAGCCGCGCTCCACCTTGCGCCTCCACACATCGCGAGAGATGCGCGAGCGCGCTCGCCGGGCTGTCGAGCACCACCGAGGAGATCCCCGTGTCGATCACGGTGTCTCCTCGTCGCAACGTCACCTCTGAGCGGGTGAGGTCTCGCGTCAGACGGTCGCGGTCCTCGTCGTTCAACACCATCGGCGTGCCGACCACGAGCGCGCCGTGGAGGCCGAACGCGGCCGTGCAGTCCGCTGCGGCGAAGCGCCATTCGTCGAAGTGGCACTGCACGATCTCGAAGCCGGCCGCGATCCACTCGGTGTGCTCGAGCACGGTGCGGGGGTCGTCGGTCGCGGGGAGGTCGCTGCGAAGGCCGAACACGACTTCGGTCTCGATGCGCGGTTGCACCAGAAGATCGAGATCGAGGGCGGCGATGCTCCCGGAAGCGTGGGTGACCGTGCGGTCCCAGACCGGCGCCCACATGGGCTGCCACACGTCGTAGCGCGGCCACAGCGTGCGGTTCGTGAACCCGATCTTCCACCCCTTGGTCGCCCACCCACGGGCGCGTCGCGCCGCGCTGATCGCGAACAGCACGTCGTAGGCCCGCGGCACGTCGAAGCCGGGGATCGTCTCGGTGAGCAGGGGGATCGTCGCGTGGTCATCGGACGCCTGAAGGAGGCGAGCAGCGATCGCGTCGGCGTCCACGCGCAGACCGTATCCGGCTGCCCGGGGCGTTCCCCTACGCTCGCTCGTCGTGGGCGGCGCCGTCGAGGGGAAGCGCATCGTGGTCACCGGCGCGTCACGAGGGCTCGGCCGCGCGTTCGCGGTGGCGCTCGCAGCCGAAGGCGCGAAGATCGTCGTGAATGGCACGAACGCGGCGCTCCTCGACGAGGTCGCCGCTGGGATCGTTGCCGACGGGGGCGAGGCTCTCGCGGTGGTCGGCTCGGTGGCGAACGACGACCTCGCAGAGAAGCTCGTCACCACGTGTGTCGGTTCGTTCGGCGGCATCGACGCGGTCGTGAACAACGCAGGCATCGTGCGGGACCGCACCTTGGTGAACATGACGCCGGACGAGTTCGACGACGTCGTCGCGGTGAACCTGCGCGGAACGTGGTCCGTGAGCCGCCACGCGGCCCGCGCGATGAAGGAGTCGGGCGGGCTGCTGCTCCAGGTCGTCTCGAACGCCGCGTTCGTCGGATCGGTCGGGCAGACGAACTACGCGGCGTCGAAGGCCGGAGTGATGGGGATGCTCTACTCCTGGGACGTCGAGCTGCGGCGGTTCGGCATCCGCGTCAACGCGCTGTGGCCGATCGCCCAGACCGACATGACACAGATCGTGTTCGACAACGCGACGAAGCGCGCGACAGAGGCCGGTCAGCCACCGCCGACGCCGAAGCAGCTCGGGTTCGGCACCCCTGAGTCGGTCGCGCCGATCGTCGTGCACATGTGCAGCGATCGAGCTGCACATGTGAGAAGCCAGCTGGTCACCTTCAACGGATCGAAGCTCGCGCTGTGGTCGCACCCGCACGAGACGGTCCTCGCCCGCCGCGACGTCTGGACGCTGGACGACCTCGCCACCAC
>DATKAS010000279.1:0-7102 GCA_035497855.1 Acidimicrobiales bacterium | reverse complement strand
GAGGTCGGTGCCGACGGCGTCCTGGTGCCGACAGTGCTGTCAGACGTGAAGCCCGACATGAAGGTGTGCCGCAAGGAGGTGTTCGGTCCGGTCGTCACGATCCAGGCCTACGACGACCTCGACGAGGCCACGGAGGTCTCGTCCCTCATCTCGACAGGCGAGCGCGACCGGGTGACCGCGTGGATCGACGAGGCGACGTCGGGCGGGGCCAAGGTGGTGGTCGGCGGCGAGGTCGGGGCCGACGGGGTCCTGGTGCCGACGATCCTGTCCGACGTGAAGCCCGACATGAAGGTGTGCAGCAAGGAGGTGTTCGGGCCCGTCGTGACGATCCAGGCATACGACGACTTGGACGAGGCGATCGCCCTGTCGAACGACACCGAGTACGGGCTGCAGGCCGCGATCTACACGTCCGACCTCGGGAAGGCGATGAAGGCGGCCCGCTCGCTCGACTTCGGCGGCGTGCTGATCAACGAGGTGCCGACCTGGCGCGCGGACCAGATGCCGTACGGCGGTGTCCGAGACAGCGGCAACACGCGGGAAGGTCCCGCGTACACGGTGCGCGAGATGACCGAGGCGCGCCTCGTTGTGATCTCGGCATGAAGCCCGATCCGGTCCAGATCTATCGCGACGCCCGCGGACGCGTCGTGGAGCTCGTGCGGGACCTCGACGAACCGGCACTCGCCATGCCCGTGCCCGCCTGTCCTGGCTGGGCCGTCCGCGACCTGCTCTGCCACATGGTCGGGCTGCCGGCCGACGTGAACGCCGGACGCGTCGAGGGTGCCGGCACCGACCCGTGGACCGCCGCGCAGCTCGCGTCGCGCTCGGGCTGCGACCGCGACACGCTGCTCGCCGAGTGGGAGCGCGAGGCGCCGGCATTCGAACAGCTGATCCCGATGATCCAGCCGCCACGTCCGGTGTTCGACATCGTCGTGCACGAGCAGGACATGCGCGGGGCGCTCGGCGTGCCAGGGGCACGCGACAGCGTCGGTGTGCGATGGCTCCTGGACATCGCGCTCGATCGTCTCGGCGACGTGATCGACGCAGCCGAGCTGCCCGCCCTCGAGATCGCGATGGAAGACGAAGGCTTCGTCGCAGGATCCGGTGATGTCGTCGACCGCTGGGACGTCGAGCGGTTCGAGCTGTTCCGCTCCGTTGCCGGACGGCGCAGCGCCGCCCAGATCGAAGCTCTCGGCTGCCCCGTCGTCTACGTGAAGAAGGTCGCGTTCCTCCCGATGGCCCCGGCGGACGTCATCGAGCGGCTGTAGCCGTTCGCGTCTGTGGCGCAAACTGCGTCACATCTGACGCAGTTTGCGACAGAGAAGGAAAGGGTGGCGGTGGGGGCTCAGATGATGCGGCTCTGGCCGTGGCCGGCCCAGTACTCGTCCTTCAGCAGGCGCTTGTAGAGCTTGCCGGTCGGGTGGCGAGGGAGCTCCTCGCGGAAGTCGATCGACCGTGGGCATTTCACGTCGGCGAGCTGTGAGCGGCAGTACGCGATGAGCTCGCGCTCGAGGTCGGGCCCGGCCTCCGTCATCTCGACCGGCTGCACGACGGCCTTCACCTCTTCGCCGAAGTCCTCGTTGGGCACGCCGAACACGGCGACGTCGTAGACCTTCGGGTGCATCGAGAGCACGTTCTCGGCCTCTTGGGGATAGATGTTCACGCCGCCCGAGATGATCATGTACGCCTTGCGATCGGTGAGATAGAGGAAGCCGTCCTCGTCGAGGTAGCCGACATCGCCGAGCGTCGACCAGCCCCGGTCGTTGTACGACGACTTCGTCTTCTCGGGATCGTTGTGGTACTCGAACTGCGCGCCCTCCGAGAAGTAGATCGTGCCCGGCTCGCCCGGCGGTTGCTCGGTGCCGTCCTCGCCGACGATGTGGAGCTGGCCTGACAGCGCTGTGCCCACGGTGCCGGGGTGCGCGAGCCATTGCTCGGAGTTGCAGTAGACGAACCCGTTTCCCTCGGTGCCCGCGTAGTACTCGTGCAGCACCGGTCCCCACCATTCGATGATCTGGCGCTTCACCTCGACGGGGCACGGCGCCGCCGCGTGGATGCACACCTTCAGTGACGACAGGTCGTATCTCGCACGCACCTCGGACGGCAGCTTGAGCATGCGGATGAACATCGTCGGCACGACCTGCGTGGTCGTCACGTTGTAGCGGTCGACGAGCGCGAGGAACTCCTCGGGGTCGAAGTGCTCCATCACGACGACCGTCGCACCGAGACGCTGCGCGGCCATCGAGAAGCGCAGGGGAGCGGCGTGGTAGAGCGGCGCGGGCGACAGGTAGGTCGAAGACTCGTCGACCCCGAACAGCAACGTGACGAGCGTGGTGAGCGGCGGCGGCGTGCCGAGTGCGGCTCCCGACAGCGGTGGCTTCACGCCCTTCGGTCGACCCGTCGTTCCGGACGAGTAGAGCATGTCGCTGCCCTCGACCCGATCGAGCAGCGGTTCGGCGGGGTAGCGCGAGACCACGTCCTCGAACCGCTCGAAGCCGTCCACGACTCCATCGAGCATCAGCTTGAGACGGACGTTCGGGATCGACAGCTCGGCCGCTTGCTCCGCCTTGTACATCGACGTGATGAAGACCTGCGCCTCGCAGTCGTCGACGATGTACTCGAGCTCTTGGGTCGTGAGCCGCGAGCTCGCCGCCGTGTAGTAGAGGCCGGCGTAGTGGGCGCCCCACGTGACGGCGAGGTAGAGCGGGTGGTTCTCCATGCAGAGCGCCACGTGATCGCCCGGACGCAGACCGAGATCGAAGAAGAGCTGCGAGACGCGGTTCGCCATGTCGTCGAGCTCTTTGAAGGTCATGACCACACCCGAGCCGCCCATGATCAGCGCTGGTTTGTCGGGATGCGTCGCCGCGTGTGCGCCGGGGAACATGCGGACGAAGGTACCCGGGTACCGTGCCCACCGATGCAGCCGACCGAGCGCTTCGCGCAGCTGTTCGAGTGGCAGCGGAACGCCGTGCCCCTCGACGAGGCAGCGTTCCTCGTCGCGGCTCATGCGCATCCGGGCCTCGACGTGGACGCGCAGCTCACGCGGCTCGACGACCTCGCGGCTCGGTGTCCCTCGGCGACTCGCGACGGCGTGCTCGCGCACCTGTTCATCGACGAGGGGTTCCACGGGAACGAAGACGATTACTACGACCCCGAGAATTCGATGCTCGACTCGGTGCTCGACCGGCGCAGCGGCATCCCGATCACGCTTTCGGTGGTCGCGATCGAGGTCGCTCGCAGGGTCGGCGTGACGTTCGTCGGCATCGGGGCGCCGAACCACTTCATCGTCCAGGACCAGGCGAGCGGCGCGTACATCGACCCGTTCAACCGGGGGCGCGTGCTGGACGGTGGGGATCTCGCTCGCCTCTATGGCGGCGCGGCCCTCCCTCCGAGCGACCCCCTCGAGATCGTCGGGAGGATGCTCGCCAACCTCAAGGGCATCTACGCGCAGCGAGGCGACACCGAGGCGCTGCGATGGGTGTTGCGACTCCGGGTGCTGCTGCCGGGCACGCCCGAGAGCGAGCACGACGAGCTGAGGCGCCTGCTCGCCCACCTCAACTAGGGCCGCACGACTCCCGCTGGGTACGCTGCGACTCATGACGACCGTCGAAGAGCGCACCATCGACTCCGAAGAGGCCCGGGTCAACGAGGCCATCGACAAGCTGCTCGACGAGAACCCTCCCGCCACCACCGATGCGGTGACCTTCCTCGGCGCCCAGTTCGACCTCGGGCTCGCGTGGGTGCACTTCGCTGAGGGCGACGGTGGCCTCGCGGTCAACCCGAAGCACCAGAAGACGATCAACGAGCGGATCTTCGCGGCCGGTGGTCCGAACCCTTACTACCGCAACCCGATCGGCTACGGCATGTGCGGGCCGACGGTCGAGGTGTGGGGCAGCGAGGATCAGAAGAAGCGCTACCTCCGCCCGCTGTTCACCGGCGAAGAGGTGTGGTGCCAGCTCTTCTCCGAGCCCGGCTCGGGCTCCGACTTCGCTGGGCTGTCGGGTCGCGGCGTGCGAGACGGCGACGAGTGGATCGTGAACGGCCAGAAGGTCTGGACGACCCTCGCCCACATCTCGCGCTGGGGATTGCTCGTGTTCCGCACCGATGCCGACGTGCCGAAGCACGCGGGTCTCACCGCGTGGGTCGTGGACATGCACGCGCCCGGCGTCGAGGTGCGCCCACTGCGCCAGATGACCGGCGAGGCCGAGTTCAACGAGGTCTACTTCACGGACGTGCGCATCCCCGACTCCGAGCGCCTCGGCGATCCCGGTGCCGGATGGCGCGTGTCGCTCACGACGCTCATGAACGAGCGTGTGTCGATCGGCGGTGCTGTCGCTCCGAAGGGCTCGGGCGCGATCGCCGCTGCGGTGAAGGTGTGGCAGGACACGCCTGCCGACCAGCGCGATCCCGCGATGAAGGACGAGCTGATGAGGCTTTGGATCGAAGCCGAGGTCAACCGGCTCACGAACCTGCGCGCGTCGGCCAATCGCAAGATGGGCACGCCCGGCCCCGAGGGATCGACCGGCAAGCTCGCGTTCGCCGAGTCGAACAAGCGCATCTACGAGTTCACGATGAACCTCATGGGTGCGAACGGCATGCTCTACGCCGACTACACGATGAAGCGGCCCGAGCACGCCATGGAGTCGAGCACGCTGCAGAAGGCGTTCCTGCGTTCTCGTGCGAACTCGATCGAGGGCGGCACGTCCGAGGTGATGCGCAACATCCTCGGTGAGCGTGTGCTCGGCTTGCCTGGCGACGTGCGCGTCGACAAGGACGTCGCCTGGAGCGCTGTTCCGCGCAATTAGCGGGGAAATGACGGGGCGCGCATTGACACCTCGAGGGTGCGCGTGCACCATGCCCCCGCAGCACAGGTGACGGACTGAGGAGGTGGACCTTGAGCGACGGCAGTAGTCCTCGCGCGGTCTCCTCCGCTGTCATCCTTCGCGGCGCCTGAGACCAGCTCGCGTCACCGTCGTTCTTCGCCACTTCCTCACGTCCTCGTGACGTCGCGCCCCGCGCGGCGATCGAAGGAGGTGAGATCCATGGGAGTCTCGACGCTCATCGACGTGCAGGGCGTCACCAAGACGTTCGACACGCTCGAGGGGCCGCTGCCCGTGCTCGACGACGTGTCGCTCCAGGTCCGGCAAGGCGAGATCGTCGCGCTGCTCGGCAAGTCGGGGAGCGGGAAGTCCACGTTGCTCCGCTGCATCGCCGGCCTGGTCGCACCCTCGGGCGGGAATGTCTCGTTCCGCGGGCAAGCGGTGACCGGGCCGAATCCAGGCACGGCGATGGTGTTCCAGACCTTTGCGCTGCTGCCCTGGCTCACCGTGCAACAGAACGTCGAGCTCGGGCTCGAGGCCCGAGGCGTAGCGCCTGACGAGCGAGCACGTCGGGCCGATCGTGCGATCGACCTGATCGGCCTCGACGGGTTCGAATCGGCGTTTCCGAAGGAGCTCTCGGGCGGGATGCGGCAGCGAGTCGGCTTCGCGCGCGCCCTCGTCGTCGAGCCCGAGGTGCTTCTGATGGACGAGCCCTTCAGCGCGCTCGACGTCCTCACTGCCGAGAACCTTCGCGGCGAGCTGCTCGAGCTCTGGGAGAACGACGACTTCCCCATCGAAGCGATCTTGCTCGTGACCCACAACATCGAAGAGGCAGTGATCCTCGCGGATCGCGTCGTGGTGTTGGGAGCCAATCCGGGACGCATCCGCGCCGAGCTGCCCGTCGTCCTTCCCCGTCCCCGCGACCGCAATGCGCCCGAGTTCAACGGCCTGGTCGAAGCGATCTACGCGATCATGACCGGCCGACCAGAAGCGGACGCGACGCTTGTCGAGACGCGCGACGACCGTCGCACGCTCGCGACCGTGCCCCTTCCTCACGCAACCGTCGACGCGCTGTCCGGGCTCGCCGAGATCATGGCGCAGCTCGGGCCGATGAGCATCGCCGAGCTCGCCGACGAGCTGAGCCTCGAGGTGGACGATCTGCTCGCGATCGTCGACGCGCTCGAGCTGCTGACGTTCGCTGAAGTCGAGGCAGGCCGCATCCGGCTGACGCCTGAGGGCGCGACGTTCGCCGGTGCAGACATCCAAGCCTCGAAGCAGATCTTCGCGACCGCGGTCCTCGCGCACGCACCGCTCATCAAGGTCATCGTGAACGGGCTCGAGCGAGCCCGTGACCACACGTTGCTGGCTGGCTTCTTCACCCAGGTGCTGCGCCGGACCTTCGACGAAGGGGAGGCTCACCGGCAGCTCGAGGTCGCCCTGGATTGGGGCCGATATGCGGAGCTCTACACCTTCGACGCCGCGCACGACGAGCTCGAGCTCGATCCCGGGCGTGTGCCGAAGTCTCCGGCGACGACATGAGCTTCGTGTATCGCGTCAGTGCCGGTCGTCGGTCGGGCGCGCCGGAGCCGCAGAAGCAGCGCGAGCCGCGCCGACGTCGTGACTACTCGGGCTGGATGCCGGCGAACCTGCGTGCCGTCACGTGGATCGACGTCGTCGTTGCGGCCGGCGTCATCGCCTTGCTCTATGTGGTTGTCGAGGTCGGGCGGGGCACGACGGTGTCGTTCACGCCGAGTCAGGTCGGCTCGCTCGACACATCCCCGAGCCAGCTGCCCTACTACGCCGCGCGGAGCCTCCTCCGGATGTTCATCGCGCTCGGGTTCAGCTACGCCTTCACGTTCGTGTACGGGTACATCGCCGCCCGGCACCGACGGGCCGAGAAGGTGATGATCCCGGCGCTCGACATCCTCCAATCGGTGCCCGTGCTCGGCTTCCTCTCGATCACTGTCACCGGCTTCATCGCGCTGTTCCCGGGCTCGTACCTCGGCCTCGAATGCGCGGCGATCTTTGCGATCTTCACGTCGCAAGTCTGGAACCTGACGTTCAGCTTCTACCACTCGCTGCGCATGCAACCGCGAGACCTCGACGAGGTGGCGCGCTTGATGCGACTCCCTCGATGGACCCGGTTCTGGAAGCTCGACGTCCCGAACGCGGCGATCGGGCTCATCTGGAACGGGATGATGAGCATGGGCGGGGGCTGGTTCTTCCTCGTCGCCGCGGAAGCGATCAGCGTGCTCAACCAGAGCTACACGCTCCCGGGGATCGGG
>DATKAS010000278.1:0-5276 GCA_035497855.1 Acidimicrobiales bacterium | reverse complement strand
TCGAGCGCCTTCTCGGTCGGGAACCCGACGGTGAAGTCGTCGACCGAACGGCCGACGATCTGGGTGGCATCGCTGTGCACACCAGCGCGGGAGAGAAGCTCGGTGAGATGCACGCCACGCCACACGGCGTTCCCGATCAGGTCCCCACCCACCTCGTTGGAGACGCAGGTGATCGTCACCGGCTCGTCGACCATGGGCATCGCGAGCAGCTCGTCGTAGGACAGTTCGAATGGATGGTCGACCAATCCGTCGACTCGTAGCGACCACCGACTCGCGTCGACGCGTGGGACGAACAGAGCCGTGTCGATGCGGTAGAAGTCGCCGTTCGGCGTCACGTACTCGCTCAACCCGGGCACCGAGAAGGGTTGCGACTCGGGCAGCGCGACAGCAGTCTCGGCGGCCGGCAGGACGACGCCCTCAGTCACCGGCGCGAAGCGATCCCGCAGCGCCCGAGCACCGCCGACGCCGACCACGGTCACCGCAGCCGCCCCCGCGCTCCATCCGAGGAACGACCGCCGGGAACCGGCTCGAACGGTCGGGTCCTCGCGTCTCGTCGCCCCGTCCGATGGCTCGGCCGGTGCGCTCACCCGCAGGAGCAGGAAGAGCGTGAGGACGCCGGCGATCGCGCCAAGGAGGCCGGCCACCACGAGCACCCACTGATCCGCGAGCGGGTCGGAGAGGGCAGTCACCATGCCGAGCGCTGCGAAGCCCAGGAAGCCGACGATCCCGACCCAGGGACGGGTGACCGCGGCCACGCCCAGGACCACACCGACCAGCAACGAGACCGTGACGATCCCCACGACGAGTGCCTGCTTGTCGTTGGTGCCGAACAACGACACCGCGAGATTCTTGAGCGACGCCGCGAACCGATCGATGAGCTCGTTCCCGACGGTGTCGATGAGCGAGGGCCCGCGGCTCAGCGCGCTGACCAGGTCGGTGACCGCGAGCGCAACCGCCGCGCCGAGGAAGCCGGCAACAGCTCCGCGCAGTGGCGATGCGGTCCTCGGACGCCAGATCGCCTGCGGTTCGATCCCCCGGCCGTCGAGCGTCTTCATGCGGTGACCAAGGGGAGGTGAACGGTGAACCGGCACCCTCGGGCCCGGTTCGCCACTTCGATCGTGCCCTCCCGCCCTTCGACCAAGCCCTTTGCGATCGCGAGCCCCAGCCCGCCTCCTCCGCCATCCCGGCTACGGGCTTCGTCGCCCCGGAACGCGACGTCGAACACGTGGTCGAGGTCCGCCTGGGGGATGCCTCCACACTCGTCGGCCACCGACAGCTCGAGCACCCGGCCGTGGCAGCTGACCTCGAGGAACACTCGACCACCCGAGGGTGTGTGGCGCACCGCGTTGTCGAGGAGGTTCCGCAACACTCGACGGACGTCGCTCGCCGGCACCAGAGCCGCCGGGAGGTCCTCGAAGGAGGCCGAGACCTCGACACCAGCCACCGCCGCCGATGGCGTGACTCCCGAGAGCACGGCGCCGACGAGCTCTCCGACGGGCACGAACGGCTGGTCTTCGGGCTCATCGCCACTCGCCAACCGGCTGAGCTCGAACAGGTCGTCGACGAGCGAGCCGAGCCGCTGCGTCTCGTGCACGATCGCCCGGTGATAGCGCTCGACGTCTTCAGGGTCGGAGACGACGCCATCATCCAGCGCCTCGGCCAGCGCGCGGATGGAGGCGATCGGTGACCGCAGGTCGTGCGAGATCCACGCGACGAGCTCTCGCCTCGAGGCGTCGATCGCTCGTTCGCGTTGGCGAGAAGCCTCGAGCCGACTCGACACGTCCGCGAGCTGGTCCGCAAGGCGCTGGAGGTCGCGCGTCGCGAAGGGTCCGGGAGCCCCACTGTCAGCAGCGTCTGGTTCGGCGAGCCGAGCGGCGAGCGCGGCGACGTCGCGCGCGTCTCGTTCGTACATGTCGCCCAGATAGAGGGCGGCACCCCCCGCGACCGACCCGGCTGCGACGAGGACGACCGCGAGCACCGTGAGGTCATGCGACGACACGAGCATGAACTCGGCTGCGAGGAGCACGCCGACCGTCATCGTCAACGTCGTCGCCAGCGCGACCGCCAGGACTTGGACGCGCAGGGAGCGGCGACGCAGTGTGCGCAGGAGCGCGGCACCGGCGGCCGCGGCAGCGAGCGATCCCCCGGCAGCGAGCGCTACGACCACGAACGCGTCAGACGCGCTCGTGCCGCTCGACACCGCCAACAACGCGGCGACGAATGCGCCACAGAGGATCAAGACCGCAGCCCCGACGCGGGTGCTCATGGAACCCACCGGTATCCCACGCCGCGCACGGTGCAGAGGTGGGTCGGGTTCGACGGGTCCCGCTCGATCTTCTCCCGGAGCCTTCGTACGTGAACCGTGATCGTCGCGGTGTCGCCCACCGAGTACCCCCAGACCGCCTGCAAGAGCTCGTCACGACGGAATGCGCGGCCGGGGTGTGCGACGAAGTGGGCGAGGAGGTCGAACTCCTTCACGGTGAGGGCGAGCACCGCGCCATCGATGCGGGCCTCGTGAGCGACGAGGTCGACGGTCAACGACCCCACGATGATGACGGCGGCTGTGCCGCTCGCGACGCCACCGGACGCGCGGCGCAGCACGGCTTTCACTCGTGCAGCGAGCTCTCGTGGAGAGAAGGGTTTGGACACGTAGTCGTCGGCCCCGAGCTCGAGTCCCGCGACCCGGTCCTCCTCCGAGCCGCGCGCCGTCAGCATGACCACGGGGATCGGCGCGGCGAGCCGTAGGCGCTTGAACACCTCGAGCCCGTTCATCCCCGGAAGCATCAGGTCCAGAACAACGAGGTCGGGAAGCGTGGTCAGTGCTCGATGGAGTCCATCACGCCCGTTCGCCACGACCTCGACGGACATACCTTCGTGCGTGAGGTACCGAGCAATGACGTCGGCGAGGTTGACGTCATCTTCGATCACCAGGACGTGGGACAGGTGCTCCTGTGGCTGGTCCGTGTCTTCGCGCGCCATCGAGACCATCGTTCACGACCGTAGACACCGATGTCCGTGCAGCTCGCCTGTGGTGCGATCTGTTTCGCGTGTTGTTAGGTCGATCGATCCTTGCTCTGAGCCCGCCCTAAGCAGAGACGGTGAGTGGCCGATAGGTTCAACATGGCGACGAAGACCGCCCTACGGACACGAGCCGTGGTTCGCTCGATCGAGCCCGGCAGCGAAGCGGTGTGCGAAGGGTGCGGAGAGCGCGTGAAGTTCAGCGCGAAGGTGAAGGCACAGCAGGTGATCTGCAACGTGTACGTCCGCGACCGCTGGGACCGGGTCGAGCATTACCACTCGGAGTGCTACGAGACAGCCGGCCGCCCGCACGGCACCGCCGCTTGAGCCCGCGGGTCGACCAACGGCCCGACCCCGCTAGACAATCTCGATGCACAACCGTTGGATCCGTCGCACCAGCGCCCTCGCCGGCGCGGTGGTCGTCGCGCTGACCGTGTTCCTCTTCGGCGTGTGGGCGGGCCGGAGCTCCGCACAAGACCAAGGGGCAACACCGCCCACCACGGCCACCACGGCTCCCACCACGACCGTGGCCCCTTCGTCGCCAGCGGAACCCCGCGTGATCATCTACGGCGACTCCCTCTCGACGCAGGCAGAGCCGTACATCCAGGTCGTTTCGCGCGCGCTCGGACTGCACGTCGAGGTGCGCGCGCTCGGCGGCACCGCTCCATGTGACTTCGTCGATCGCCTCGACGAAGACATCGCCGCCAAGCGCCTCGATCTCGCCGTCTGGGCGTTCAGCGGCAACAGCATCGGCAGCTGCATGCTGGGACCCGACGGGAAGCCCTTCACCGGACAAGCGCTCTTCGACAAGTACCACGACGACACCGAGCGTGCGATCAACGCCGCCGAGAAGGCGGGTGTGCTCTTCGTTCTGGCGTCACCCCCCGCACCCCACCTTCCCGGCGACATCTGGGAGCAGCTCGACTCCGTCTACCGGTGGCTCGCCGCGGCGCACCCGCGCATCCAGTACGCGGACGCGGGCGTGGCGATCTCGCCCGAGGGCAAGTTCGTGGACACGCAGCGGTGCTTGCCGTTCGAGCAGCGGATCCCGCAAGCACGCGAAGCATGCGACTCCGCGAACGGCACGATCGCGGTCCGCGGCTCGGACGGCCACTTCTGCCCGGTGTCGACCACGACGGGCAGTCTCGAGTGCACCATGTACTCGTCGGGCGCCATGCGATACGCGATCAACCTCCTGCAGGCGGCGCGACTCGAGCTCGACTATCAGGCACAAGTCGCCGCGGGAAACATCCCACCGCCGTGAACGACGTGAAGGGCGCCCGTGGCTCGACGACCGCGATCATCGGCAGCCTCATCGCCTTCTATGCCGTCTTCGACGCGCTCACCGTGGGGCTGCCGATCCTCGCGTTGTCGGCGAGGTACAGCTCGTTGACGGTGTTCGCGATCGCCGCGGTGGCCGTGTTCGCGCTCAACGTCGCGTGCTGCACCTGGGTCGACGACAACTGGGGCGCGTGGATGGCCGGTTCCGGGGCGCGTCTCGAGAGCAAGCTCGACCGAGTGCGAACGAGCAAGACGTTGAGCAAGCCGGTCGGCTGGATCCGATCGGGCTCGGCGGCCACCTACGCGCTCGCGGCCGCCGTGATCAACGCGATCCTTGTCGTCGCCACCGCGAGGGTGGTGACGGGCCGAGCCGTCGGCACCGCTCGCATCCGGACGGCGTCCCTGTCGTACGCGCTGCTCTTCGCAGGCGTGTTCTCGGCGTGCGGCTACGCGCTCGGGCGTGTGATCCGCGCGCTCTGAGCTCAGCCGACCGCGGTGCCCTCGATCTCGACCATGAGCTCGGGGAAGGCGAGCCGCGTGACACCCAGCAGCGTGGCGGCCGGCGCGACACCCGCGGCCGCGAGTCGATGTCGCATCCCGCTCGAGCTCGTTCTGTAGACGTCGACATCCGTCGTGTAGATGCTCAGCCGCACGAGGTTCCCGATCCCCAACCCCGCGGCGTGCAACACCGCTTCGAGGTTGTCGAGCGCGAGCGACAGCTGCGCAGCCATGTCTCCCGCGTGCTGCGGTGCGCCCTTCGCGTCGATCGATGTCTGCCCTGCGCAGAAGAGGATCTTGGTGGCGCCTTCGACGAGCTCCGCTTGGTTGAAGCCGATGGGGATCGACCAGTTCCACGGGTTGACAGCGGTGCGTTCCATCTCGCGACCTCCCAGATCGTGCGGGTGCACGTCTAGCCTGCCCGCGTGAGCGAGGCCAACGCCGACGACCATCGCATCGCGGCGGACGTCGCTGCTGCC
>DATKAS010000277.1:0-3552 GCA_035497855.1 Acidimicrobiales bacterium | reverse complement strand
CCTTCATGTTCCTCGTCTGCATCAACCTCAGCTTCCTGAGCGGCTGGAAGATCGGGGGAAATCTTGCGCTCACCCTGGTGATGATCTTCTGCGCCGGATTGAACACAGGCGGACCGGAGAAAGCCTCGTCGAACTTCCTGGCATTCGCGTTTGTGCTCGGCTGGTCGACACTCATTTCGCTACTCCCGGTCTGGCAGCCGTTACCTCCGCCCGCAGTCGACACTTCGGTGCCCGACCGGGATCTCGCCGAACAGGGTCTCAGGATGGCTATCGGCTCATCCATCGCCTTGGCCATCTCCTACGGTCTGGGATTCGCCAAGCTCGGCTGGGCGTCCAGCGCAGTGGGCAACATCACGCGTTTCGACCCCGCTCTGTCAGAGAAACGAGCGAAGGCCCGGCTCATTGGCACGATCGCAGGGGCATTGCTGGCATCGATCGCGCTTGCATTCGTCACGAGTCCGACAGTGCTGGTGGTGATCGCCGGGCTGTTCGCGATCTTGAATGGGCTCTTCAAGAAGACCGAGCTGGCGATGGTGCCGTTGTTCTACACCGCCACGATCCTCCTGCTGTTCTCAGCGAACGATCTCTCATCCGGGACGACCAATGTCCTCGAACGCGTGGCCTACAACGTGGTCGGCATCGGCATTGCGATCGTTGTCGTCGTCTACCCCTTCCCGATCATCATGAAGAAGATCAATCCTCAGACGACCGTCAGCAAGTAGGAGGGCCGATCCCGACCGATGACGTTCGGCTCAGCACCTGTCGTCAAGTGAGAAGGCTGACGGCGCGAGCGATGACCAGTACCGCAACGATGACCGAGACCGCTTCTTCGGCCATCATCAAGAGCTTGGCCCATGGTCGCACCGCCGAGACATCGGTCGGGCTGAAGGCCATCGAAGTGTTGAACGAGAGGTAGAGGAAGTCGATGACCTTGGGGAACCAGTCCGCGGTCACATAGTCGGGGTTCGTCATTTCCGGGAAGACAAAGGCGGGGTCGCCCTGACCGTGTGCACGCGCCGCCGCGCCGCCGCGATCGAGTTCCCAGTACCACAAGCCAAACGCGATCACGTTCGTCGCCCAGATCACAGCGCCCGCGCCGAGCAGCGTCGTGGCGCTGTTCGTCGATGGTTCTCGGTTGATGATTTCGGCCGACAGCTTCACGACCGACGCGCCGTTTGCGATCGTGATCATCGCGATCACGATCATGGTGACCACGCGCAACCAGGCCGCTTGACGGTCGATGCGTCCCGGGTCACCGATGATCAGCAGAATCAGCGCCACGACGACGAACCCACCGAGGAGCCACGGCGCGTCATCGGCCCTCAGGCTGTCTGGCAGCGTCGTCCGCAACGCCCCGGCGATCAGTACGGCGATCACCATCGGCCAGCGCGATTCTCCCATGGTTTGCCGCCCCGATGCCCGGGAGCCACTCCTTCGTCAGTCGCACTGAGGAGGATGCACACCAGGGAGTCACGACCCTCGACGGTGCACGGTCATGCTGCGCCCCGCGAGGGTGAGCGGCTGTCACCCGTGAGGGGGTGATCGGGGTGGAGGCGCTTTCCTGCCCCGCCGCTCGCCGCTCGTTTGCAACCGGAAGTGTGGAGTCACCCCGGATCGGGTGACGCCCACTCACCCGGACGAATCGTACGGTCGGCGAGTGAGCGAGACCTCGAGCCCTCGAGCCGCGGGAAGCCGCTAGCGGTGCGATCTCCAGCGCTGTTCACCTCGCTGACCCACGGCTACCAGCGAAAGTGGCTGCGCGGCGACGTCATCGCAGGGCTCACGGTCTGGGCGGTGCTCGTACCGGAGGCACTGGCATACGCATCGATCGCTGGTGTCTCTCCCGTTGTGGGTCTCTACGCGGCCCCGGGCGCGCTGCTCCTCTACGCGGCGTTCGGGAGCTCGCGCCAGCTCGTGACCGGGCCGATGGCGGCCACGGCGGCATTGTCTGCCGCCGCCGTCGGCAGCCTCGCCGCGGGCGGATCGGACGAGTTCGTGCAGCTGACGATCACGCTCGCCATCACGGTGGGGATCATCGCCATCATCGCCGGTCTCTTGCGGCTCGGCTTCCTCGCCAACTTCATCTCCGAGCCAGTGCTGAAGGGCTTCATCATCGGCCTCGCGCTCACGATCATCGTCGGGCAGCTCCCCAAGCTCTTCGGCGTCCCCAAGGGAGAGGGTGCCTTCTTCCGCCAGCTCTGGCACCTGCTGACCGATCTCGACCAGACGAGCGCGGTGACGCTGCTCGTCGGCGTCGCCTCGCTCGCGCTCGTGCTCGGGTTGAAGCGGTGGCTGCCCATCGTTCCAGGCTCGCTCGTCACCGTCCTCCTCGGAATCGCCGCAGTCCATGTGTTCGATCTCGCCACTCATGGGGTCGCGATCGTCGGGCAAATCGAGAGCGGCCTCCCGTCGCTCGGCTTTCCCAACGTCGCTGCGCACAGCTACCTCGACCTGGCACCCGCGGCGATCGGCGTGATGCTCGTCGGCTTCGCCGAAGCCTTGGGTGCCGGCAACACGTACGCGGAGAAGAACCACTACGAGATCGATCCCAACCGGGAGCTCATCGCGCTCGGTGCCGCGAATCTCGGCGCTGGGCTCTCCAGCGGGATGGTCGTCAACGGGAGCCTCTCGAAGACGGCCGTGAACGCATCGGCGGGGGCCCGATCGCAGCTCTCTGGGCTCGTCGTCGCGGTGCTCACGATCGTCACGCTGCTCTTCCTCACCGGCCTGTTCGAGGACCTGCCAGAAGCCACGCTCGCCGCCGTCGTGATCGCGGCGCTGATCGACCTGGTCGACGTGCCCTCCCTCGTGCGCCTGTACCGCCTCCACACTGCCGGGCTCGGTCGGATCTACGGCTTTGCCGCCCGCCCGGACTTCATCTCCGCGCTGGCTGCGCTCTTCGGCGTGCTCATCTTCGACACGCTCCCGGGTCTCTTCATCGGCATCGGCGTCTCGCTCACGCTCCTGCTGTACCGCGCATCGAGACCGAACATCGCGGTGCTCGGGCGGGTGCCGGGGTCGACCGGCGACTACGCAGACATCCAGCGAAACGCCCGCAACCAACCCGTTCCGGGTGTCGCCGTGCTGCGCGTCGAGAGCGGGTTGTTCTTCGCGAATGCCGACACCATTCGGAAAGACGTGTTGGCCCACGCCGCCGATGGGACGAAGGCGATCGTCCTCGACGGAGAGACCGTTCCGTTCATCGACGTGACCGCAGCGCAGATGCTCGAGACACTCGCCGAGGATCTCGAGCGCGACGGGATCCAGCTCCTTCTTGCCCGTGACGTCGGCCAGGTGCGTGACGTCCTGAGCCGGCAACAGCGAGACCGGCCGGTCGCGATCCGCGCCTTCCCGACCGTCCAGGCCGCCGTCACCGCCGCGCTCGGGCCCGTGCCGGCGACGCCTCCGAAGGCCTGAGGACGAAAGTCGAGCCCCGGGATGGGAAGGGCCAACCTGGGGGATGGAGGACGCCGTCGCGTCCTCCATCCCCGAGGCCCAACGCGCCGACGCCCTGGTGCCCGACCATCAGGGCATCGGCATGGCCCGGCGCTG
>DATKAS010000276.1:0-2299 GCA_035497855.1 Acidimicrobiales bacterium | reverse complement strand
TGTCGCGTGTCGAGCTCGTCGACCGACGTGACCGCGTGCAGCTGGTGAAGGTCGAACGAGTCACATCCGAGAAGACCGAGCGACTCCTCGAGCTGCGCGCGGAACCCGTCCCTGTTCCGACGGGTGCTCTTGCAGCCGATGAACAACCGATCTCTGACCGCGGGCACGAGCGGGCCGACCAGTCGCTGCGCGTCGCCGTATCGAGGCGCGATGTCGAGGTGGTTGATGCCGGCGGCCAGCGCGGCAGAGAACGAAGCAGCGACGCGCTCCGGCGACGACCGCGCGTACGCTGCGGCACCGAGCACCGCGACCGACGACTCGTGGCCGGTGCGACCCAGACGACGTGTCAGCACGAGCGGACGCTACCCTCCCCGACATCTCGAGGCGATGGCCGCGTCCAGGAGGCAAGGGTGGCGAGGAACGACCCCAGGCTCGACATGCTCTCCGCAGTCGAGCTGTTCAGTGAGTGCTCGAAACGCGAGCTCGGGCAGATCCTCGCCGTCGCGAAGGAGATCGACTTCGACGAGGGTGACAACATCTGCGTGCAAGGTGAGCCGTCAGGACGCTTCTACCTGATCCTCAACGGCTCGGTCGCGGTGAAGCGCAACGGGCGCACGCGCGCCACGCTCGGCAGGGGTGACTACTTCGGCGAGATCGCGCTCATCGACGGACAGGCCCGCACGGCGACATGCACGGCCGTCACCCCGGTGCGCACGCTCGCGATCGCGCAGTTCAACTTCGTGCCGCTCATGAAGGAGCACGCGGGGCTCTCGCACAAGCTGCTGCTCCACCTGTGCAGCCGGCTGCGTGCAGCGGAGGCGCTGCTCACGGACTAGTGAACTGCGACAGGCCGGTGTTGATCATCGCGGTGGCGGCCTGCTCGAAGTAGTCGAGCATCGCGGCCTCGATGTCTGGCGGCGCACCCATCGACCGCACCGCTGTGGCCATGTGGGTGAACCATGCGTCGCGCTCGGGTCGCCCGATCACGAACGGTGCATGGCGCAACCGCAGGCGCGGATGGCCGCGCTCGTCGCTGTAGCTCGTGGGGCCGCCCCAGTACTGCACGAGGAACCCGGCGAGGTGCGCTCGGCTCGGGCCCAGGTCGTCGGGATACAGGCCGCGCAACACGGGATCCGTCTCGACCGCGTCATAGAAGCGATCGACGAGCGTCACGAAGAAGGCCGCGCCGACCTGGTCGTAGACGGACACGTCATGGCCGGACATCGGGACGGAGTGTGCCAGAGTCTCGCCGTGCCCTTCCCCGTCGACCCCACGACCGCGCGAAAGGCGTGGCGCACGCTCGAGCCGTACCACGGGATGATCTACTTCGTCCCCGAAGCAGCGGAGCACTACGCGCAGCTGGGCATCGTGGGCCGGCAGGGCTACTTCGCGTCGCGCGCCGCGCCGATGGGTGCGGTGTCCGCGGAGGTCGTCGTCGCGACATTCTTCAACTTCAACCCCGAGATCGTGCGGGCGGCGATCCCGTCTGCCTGGCACACCGCTGACCCTGCCGCGATCATCGACGCCCGCTTCGCTGCAGCCGATCGCGCGCTCCGCCGCGTGCTCGGCGATGCCGTCACCTCGGACGGGATGGTCGAGGCTGCCGCGCTCGCTCGTGCCGCCGCGACCGCCGCGTGCTGCGACGGACGACCGCTCGCTGCCGCGCACGCAGCGCTCCCCTGGCCCGACGCTCCCCATCTCGTGCTCTGGCACGCCACGAGCGTGCTGCGCGAGCACCGCGGCGACGGCCACGTCGCGGCGTTGATGCTGTCCGGGGTGTCGGGCGTCGAGGCGCTCGTCCTGCACGCAGCCACGGGCGACGTCCCGCTCGCCATCTTGCAGTCGACGCGCGCCTGGCCAGACGAGGCGTGGCGCGGCGCAGTCGAGTCGCTCGGTTCACGCGGCTGGGTGCACGAGGACGGGACGTTCACGGAGGAAGGCCGCGCGATGCGCATCGAGATGGAGGCCGCCACGGACCGGGCCGCCGCAGGCCCGTGGCAAGCGATCGGCGCCGACGGCGTCGACCGGCTGCGCGAGCTCGCACGCCCGTGGTCGAAGGCACTGGTGCAGGAGCTGTGACGACCGCGGGCACGGGCTACCTCGTCGCTCCCGTCTCGGGCAGTGGCCCAGGCGTGCTCGTCCTGCACTCGTGGTGGGGCCTCACGCCGTTCTTCCGCGAGACATGTGACCGGTTCGCCGACGAGGGGTTCGTCGCGCTCGCTCGTGCCGCCGCGACCGCCGCGTGCTGCGACGGACGACCGCTCGCTGCCGCGCACGCAGCGCTCCCCTGGCCCGACGC